>JAUIKI010000134.1 GCA_030430875.1 Gammaproteobacteria bacterium
GTAGTGCGATTTGCTGATAAATCATCACATCAAATTTTTGTTGAGCCTGAAGGGTTGACTACCAATGAGTTGTACCCTAACGGAATTTCAACTAGCTTACCTTTTGATGTGCAATTAGATTTTGTGCGATCTATTGTTGGTTTTGAAAAAGCGCATATTACCAGGCCAGGTTATGCAATTGAGTATGATTACTTTGATCCTAGAGATTTACATTACTCGTTGGAAACCAAAGCTATTGAAGGTTTGTTTTTTGCCGGGCAAATTAATGGAACCACAGGGTATGAAGAAGCAGCTGCACAAGGGTTATTGGCTGGAATCAATGCGGTTTTGAAAGTGAAGAATGACGAGCCTTGGTGTCCACGTCGTGATGAAGCTTATATGGGTGTATTAGTGGATGATTTGATTACGCTTGGAACAACAGAGCCTTACCGCATGTTTACCAGTCGAGCAGAGTATCGATTGATGCTTCGTGAGGATAATGCGGATTTGCGTCTCACGCCAATTGGCAAACAGTTGGGTTTGATTTCGGCTGAGCGTTGGGGAAAATTTGAGAGCAAATGCCTACAGATCGATGCTGAAAGAGAGCGACTACATTCAAGTTGGATTAAGCCAGATACCGAACAAGCCCTGCATATTAATCAGCGTTTAGCAAAGCCGATTACGCGAGAATATCGTTTAGAAGAGTTGTTGCGCCGCCCAGAAATTAGCTACGATGATCTAAATATGTTTGGTGGCGTAAGTGATCAATCAGTGGCAGAGCAGGTGGAAATTCAAATTAAATATGCGGGGTATATTGATAGGCAGCATGATGAGGTTGCGAGATTGCGCCGTCAGGAAAAAACACCATTACCGCTTGATTTGGATTATGAGCATGTTAAAGGACTATCCAATGAAATAAGGCAGAAATTGATGGAAGCCAAACCTCCAAGTATAGCTAAAGCTGCACGCATTCCTGGTATGACTCCTGCTGCGATTTCTATTTTGTTGGTGCATCTTAAGCGCTATGGTGCTAGCAAGCAGTGTTCAGTGGGTTGAAATGCCGGTTAATTCATTGCGAGATTTGTTGGTGCAAGGCGCCGATAAACTTAGTTTACAGTTGACTTCAACTCAGATTGAACAGTTGCTCAATTACCTTGAGATTTTATCAAAATGGAATTGTGTGTATAACTTGACAGCAATTTCTGATCCAAAGGAAATGGTTGTTGCCCATTTACTGGATAGTTTAAGTATCATGCCTTATCTAAAGCAGTTAGAATTGCAGCCATGGATTGACGTTGGCAGTGGTGCTGGTTTGCCGGGCATTCCGTTAGCTATTGCTTGTCCAGATGTTGAGATTACATTAATTGATTCTAATGCAAAAAAAACCCGATTTTTGACACAAGTGATTATGGATTTAATGTTAAGTAATGTGCAGGTAATTAATCAAAATGTCCTGCAGTTTCATCCTAAGGCATTATTTGGTTTGATTCTGAGCAGAGCGTTTTCATCGGTTAGCAACATGTTGCAAGTTACCAAGCATTTGATTTGTGATGGAGGCTGTTTTGTGGCAATGAAGGGCCGTGACCCCCATGGCGAGTTAGCTAACTTGCCATGGGGGGTTGAATTAGAGGGTGTGTTTCAGCTTGATGTGCCCGGATTAAGTGCCGATAGGCATTTGGTGATTTTAAAAAACCAAGGTATCGTAACGATTTGAAGAATACATTAGGAAGAGACATGTCGGCAAACGTGATTGCAATTGTCAATCAAAAGGGTGGTGTTGGAAAAACAACGACGAGCATTAACATAGCTGCAGCACTAAGCCAGCTGAAAAAACGAGTTTTGTTAATTGATCTGGACCCTCAGGGAAATGCAACCATGGGTAGTGGTGTTGATAAAAACTCACTGTCTCATACAATTTATGATCTGTTGGTTGATGGGGCCAAACTAAGTGAGCAAATTATTAAAAATACCCCGGCAGGCTATGATTTGTTGCCAGCTAATGCTGATTTAACGGCTGCCGAAGTTGAATTGATCAATGAGACGATGAGGGAATATCGTTTGCGACAAGGATTAACTGAAGCGTTGGGCGATTACGATTACATTTTTATCGACTGCCCGCCATCGCTTAATATGCTAACAATTAATGCATTGACAGCTGCTAGCGCAGTCATGATTCCCATGCAATGTGAATACTATGCATTGGAAGGATTGACGGCGCTGTTAAATACAATTGAACAAATTCGTACGATGGTTAATCCTAAGCTGCATATCCAAGGGATTTTACGCACCATGTATGATCCGAGAAACAGCCTGACTAACCAGGTTTCTGAGCAATTATTTACGCATTTTGGCGATTGCGTGTATCAAACGACGATTCCCAGAAATGTGAGGCTTGCAGAAGCGCCAAGCCATGGTATTTCAGCATTACAATATGATCCACAATCTCGAGGCGCAATTGCTTATCTCTCGCTTGCAAAAGAAATTTTAGGAGAGAAAACAGAGCAAATGACTGTGTCTGAAACGGTTTAGATTTCTAGTGATAGATGAGGATTTAAGATGACAACTAAGAAAAAGAAGGGGCTAGGGCGTGGATTAAATGCCTTACTGGGCGAGAAAACTGCTGCATCAATTTCTGAGCTAACTCAAGAAGTAAAGCAGCATGATCAGCTAAAGAATATAGCCGTTGAAAAAATTGTTCGAGGTAAATATCAGCCACGTCATGATATTGAATCTCAAGCATTGGAAGAGTTAGCTGCATCCATTAAGCAGCATGGCATAATTCAGCCAATTGTAGTTCGACCCATTAATCAAAATGAATATGAAATCATTGCGGGCGAGCGACGTTGGCGTGCCAGTCAACTTGCTGGTCTTGACTCTGTGCCAGCTATTGTGCGTGATGTGGCTGATGAAGCAACAGTTGCAATGGCGTTGATTGAGAATATTCAACGTGAAGATCTAAATGCTATTGAAGAGGCGATGGCCTTGCATCGCCTGAAAACAGAGTTTGATATGACTCACGAGCAGGTGGCAGAGGCAGTGGGGAAATCACGTGCAACAGTTACAAACTTGTTGCGGTTGTTGAATTTAACAGAGGTGGTTCGACGTTATGTTGAGCATGGTGATTTAGAGCTTGGTCATGCCAAAGTGCTACTAGCCTTGAGTTCGGCGCAACAAGAAGAGGCAGCTGGCCTTATTATTAATAAAGGTTTGTCAGTTCGCCAGACTGAGGTTTTAGTTAAGCAGATGCAAACTGATAAATCGGCAAAAAAAATTGCCGCAACCATCGCGAAACGTTCACCTGACATTGTTAATCTTGAAGAGATGCTTGCTGAGAAAGTGGGTGTGCCGGTGATCATTCAGCATCACCCCAAAGGAAAAGGAAAATTGGTTTTCAATTATAGCAGTCTTGATGAATTAGATGGAATTTTGCAGCATATCAAATAGTTGATTTTTTGCATTAAAACTTTCTGCCGTAATGCGGCAATCTTGCCTTGCACATTTGATTCCTAGCTTCTATAATGCCATCGCTTTTGCTCAAATAACATGAGCAAAATAAGAATAGAACCGAACAAAGTGTTTATTGATCCTGTAAATCAGCAGTTCACCAAAAAACAAGTATATAAACTGTTGTTTGGTCAGCTGATTGGGTTGGTAATTTTGACGATGATTGCATTTGGCTTGTTGAGTGAAGTCATTGCGTATTCAGCAGGATTGGCAGGTCTAATCAGCTGGATTCCATCAGCCTACTTCGCATGGCGTGTCTTTGGTGTTGGCGGAGTTAGTAACCCAAAGTTGGTTGTAAGGCAGTTTTTTAGGGGTGCGTTGGAAAAGTTTATAATATCGATCAGCTTGTTCGCCCTTGTGATGTTGTGGGTTAGACCATTACATTTTAGTGTTTTTTTGATGAGCTATGTTGTCTGCATGATTGGGATACCTTTCTCGACAATGTTATTTGGACGCAGGTTCGGAAATACGTAAAATAGAATTATTGATCCTATCAAATAGGTTAAGAAGATCGCATGGCTGGTGCTAATACTCCAACAGAATATATTTCTCATCATCTCCAGAATTTAACATTTGGTCAGCATCCGAATGGTGAATGGGGTTTTGCGCATACTAAAAAAGAAGCCTCCGATATGGGGTTTTGGTCTATTCACGTTGACAGTATGGCCTTTTCAGTTGTTTTAGGTGTGTTTTTTCTAGCATTATTTCGTTTTGTTGCGAAAAGAGCCGTCTCTGGTGTTCCTGGTAAATTACAAAATTTTGTGGAAGTGGTCATCGAATTTATCGATGAAAACGTTAAAGATGCTTTTCATGCTAAAAATCCATTAATTGCACCGCTTGCACTTACGATTTTTGTCTGGGTGTTTTTGATGAATGCAATGGATTTAATACCGGTTGATTGGCTTCCAGGTTTGGCTAGCTTGGCAGGTATTAGTTACTTGAAAGTTGTGCCAACAACAGATATCAATATTACCTTCGGAATGTCATTAACTGTCTTTGTCTTGGTGATTTTCTACAGTATCAAAGTGAAAGGAGTGGGTGGTTTTGCTAAGGAGTTGACTTTACAACCGTTCAATCATCCAATTGCTATCCCATTCAATTTGTTAATTGAAGGTGTTGCTCTCTTATCCAAACCAGTCTCACTTGCATTACGATTATTTGGAAACATGTATGCAGGGGAGTTAATCTTTATTTTGATTGCGATGGTTGGATATCTTCAACTCCCATTGCACTTTGTTTGGGCTGTGTTCCATATTCTGGTCATTAGTTTGCAGGCTTTTATTTTTATGATGCTGACTATTGTATATCTGAGTTTGGCACACGAGGAACATTAACTTTTTTATTAACTTTAAAGTAAAAGCAGGAGATCTAAATGGAAATGGTACTTAGCG
>JAUIKI010000135.1 GCA_030430875.1 Gammaproteobacteria bacterium
GTCTTTTGTGTACTCAATTGGATTAATATAGAACGATTCAGCAGATGCGACACTCGTCACAAAAATAAAGAAGCTGATACTGAATGCCTTGATTATCATAATAGCCTAAACCAAACAACAAATTACGGTGCTTAATCGGTAATTTGAGGTTTGAAATCACCTTGAAAATGTGTCAGTTGATCCTTTTTAAAAAAGACAGAAAGTCGCTGTTGGACACGCTCTTCACCACCTGGTTGCTGACTATAGACATAATCCCAACGGTCTTGACTAAAAGTATCAATCAATAGTGGCGTTCCAAGCACATAGTTCACTTGTGCTTTGGTCATCCCAGGCTTTAATTGATCAATCATTTCTTGAGTCAACACATTGCCCTGTTGAACATCAATCCGGTAAACACCAAATCGCGAACAACCACCCGAAATGACTAAAAAAGCTAAAATTGTGACAAAAGTCAGCAGAGCAACACGATTATTTTTCATAATATCCTAATTTACGTTAGTCTGTACATGCGTTTCATTGAGAGAGTTAGTATAATATTATTTCACTCAAATGCGAATGCTAAATTGAAATGCCTACAAAAAAGCAAGATCAGCAAGAATTACGCGATGCTGGCTTAAAAGTCACCACACCGCGAGTCAAAATATTACAAATTCTTGAGCAGCATCAGAATAGCCATCTAAGTGCCGAAGAAATTCACAATGCACTTTTGTTGGCAGGAGACGACGTTGGTCTAGCAACAGTTTATCGTGTTTTAACTCAATTTGAAGCAGCTGGTTTGATAGAAAAACACCATTTTACCGAAGGCCACTCAGTATTCGAACTTGCCTCTAGCCAACATCATGACCACCTAGTTTGCACTGATTGTGGCTATATTGAGGAATTCCATGACTCAACGATTGAGAAACAACAGGAAAAAATTACCAAACAATTGGGATTTGAGCTTGTTAATCACAGCCACTACCTCTATGGGCACTGCACCAAGAAAAATTGCTCACAAAAAGCAAAAATCTCAGAAAAAACTGAACCAGTTGATTAAATAGCATTGCAATAAAAGTCAATTGAAGAAAAATGAAGAGGAAGTGCCAATATTCCGGCATAAAATACAGCTAATAACAAATTATCAGCCAATTTTGCAACGAAAACATGAAAATTTTTAATCTATTTTTATCATTGTAGCTTTATTACAATGGCTCCACATTAGCCTTAGCTTCTTCCAGCAATGCCTCAGCATGCTTGTGTGATGTTGATGATTGCTGCCCTCCAAGCATTCTTGCTACCTCGCTTACACGAGCACTCTGTGTAAGCGGCAAAATAATTGCAGAGGTATGGTTGTTTTTAACATTTTTTTCAACCTTCATGTGGTGATCACCGCATGCTGCCACTTGTGGCAGATGAGTAATACAAATAATCTGACTTCGCTTCGCTAAACGCTTCAAAAGCTTACCCACCATTCCTGCCGTTTCACCACCAATCCCAACATCAACTTCATCAAAAATTAACGTTGATGGTGATGCACTTTGATCAGTTTGAGTAATCACTTCAAGAGCAAGTGACAAACGAGACAACTCACCTCCAGAGGCAATTTTTCGCATTGGCGCAAAAGCGTGACCTGGATTTGACTGCAGCATAAACTCAATATCATCCATGCCATGTGGCGTAAACCGTTCAGATAGTGGATTAACATCAATTTTGAATTCTGCTGCCGGCAACCCTAATTGCCGAATCATTTTTACAACATCAACGGCTAAACTATTCGCAGCTTTTTTCCTTGCCAAACTCAACTTGCCAGCAAGCTCTCGATATGCTTTTTGATCAGCAGATAATGATTGCTGCAGATCCATCAATTGCTCTGAAACAGTTGTGAGTCCAGATAATTGCTGGGTAAATTTTTCATGTAATGCAAATATTTCAGATGGATGCACATGATGTTTACGCGCAGCGTGATACACCTTATCAAGCTGTTGCTCAATTTCACGCAGTCGCCCTGGGTTTATCTCAAACTGATTGAGATAATGTCGAAGTTCAATGCTGGCTTCCTGTAATTGAATACAGGCATTTTCAACTAGCTCTTTACTCTCATTTAATGCAGGATCTTCAACTTGTCGCAATAATTGTAAAGCAACACCCATTTGTTCTAACAAATGAGGGCTGTCTTCCTCGCACAACGCCAAAACCTGACTAATTTTTTCAATAGTCGATTGGCCATTTATCAATATTTTTTGCTCTTGTTCAAGCGCTGATAATTCCTCCACGCTACCAACAGCCAGTGAAACTAATTCTTCTAACTGAAAATTCAAGAAAGCAATTTCCTGCTCAGAGCCATCTTGCTTTTTATCAAGTTCAATAATTGCCTTCTCTTTTAGTTGCATCGTCTGAAAAAGTGTAGCAATTTTTTTCTTTTGCGGTAAAAGACCAGCAAAATCATCCAATAATTTTCGCTGCGAGTCTTTTGCTAGCAAAGCATGCTGCTCATGCTGGCTATGAATATCAACCAACAAAGCAGAGAATTGTTTAATAGATTGCAAAGAAATCGGCGTATCATTTAAATAGGCTTTTGAACGACCATCAAGATTAATAACACGACGCAATATGCACTCGGCATCAACATCAAATTCGTGCTCTTCTAACCAAAGTTTCGCTTGAGGGAAATTAGCAATATCAAAGCTTGCGATAATTTCAGCCTTAGCTTGTCCTGGACTCACCAACCCTGCTTCAGCACGAGCACCTAGGGCTAAATCAAGAGCATCCAAGATTAATGATTTACCAGTGCCGGTTTCACCAGTAATCACCGTAAGGCCTGATGAAAAATCTAATTCGACAAAATCAATCAAGGTGAAATTTTTTGCTGATAATGATGTTAGCATAAGATTTTTATCACCAAGGCAAGGTCACGTTCACGCAGTCACGTTCACGCAATATTTTTTACGCTGTATTAAAACAATACGCACAATGTAAGTCAAAAGTAAAACTGGCAAGCTCAAAATAGATAAAATAGTGAGGAACAATACCACAGAATATGCTTGGTCATATGGTGTTGGCTGGACACGCAATCCTGACATAATTGCAAACACTGCATGCTCAAGATTCAAAACCCATAAACTAAACACAATTGCAGTAATAGGCAACAATGTTAATACCAACACATCCAACCAATATAAGCCACTTGGCTTACGCAAAAACTTAATGAGCATTACTACTCGCCAAATGGCAACAATTGCTAAAAACTGTGCATTAATAGTGCCTGCAGTTTCAATTGACACAAACTTTTCCACCGGAATCGCATATAATATAGCAGGCAATGCCGTCATTCCAACAAAAATTAACACATTGGAATAACGCCAATGCTTTGGCTTCAAAGGCAGGCCAACCAACCATAAAACACCAGACAATGCAAAAATATACACAAAAGAACCTATTCCAAGATACTGCCAAACCTCAGCATTAGGATGATCCCAATACCGACCCACACCAACGAGCAACGTCACAATTAAAATATAAATCAGAACATGGGAACGTTGAACTTGATTGAAGGCTGCATTTCGAAAAAAAAGCAGCGCCAATTGCAATTTTATAATAGCTTTCATACTGCTCATCCCTGTTACCAATTAACTATATTCTCTTAATTATTCTGATTTTCATTCTCAAGCGCTGCATATCATAATTTTATCACGCACTTACATTTCATCTAAAAAATACTATGCTTACACCTTGATCACTTACCAAGTGCCCAAATGATAGCTGAAATTTAACTCTAGCAATAGAGCTCACTAATTTCACACATAGATCATGTCTCAACCACTGAAATTAAAGAGCTTTTAATAGGCCAGCGCACCTAAAATATTCTTCATTCATCGACAATATCATTGCAAAATTGCAGTCAATGGCCTTGAAATTGAATAATTAACCCCTAAATCTGGTGTCTGATACATACTTTAATCCAATTTTTTGCATGATACTGACAACAATTCACAAACAACAAGAGATCCTTGTAATAAAAATAATGTACAAATGTATCACTGACGGTTCCAAGCAAGACAACACCCCTAAATTTGAGGAGCAAACATAAAATGAAAGACCAACCAATAGACCCAACCATTGAAATTGATCAACCTGCTGATGAACCTGAGTTAACTAATCAACAATCTGAAACAGAGGGACACGAAAAGACTGGTGCCTCAACAGAAACTGAACAAGCAAATCAGCTAAAGGAACAACTGTTACGAATCCAAGCTGATATGCAAAATCTACAAAGACGTAGTGAAAAAGAAATTGCCAATGCTCACAAATATGGTCTTGAAAAATTTGCTCTTGCCTTATTACCCGTTGCTGATAGCCTTGAAAAAGCACTTGAACACATGAATACTGAATCCATGGATTCTACGGTAAAAACACTTTATGACGGTGTTGAAATGACAGCAACATTACTTACAACCACCCTCAGCAAGTTCAATATTGAAGAAATTGCACCAATTGGTGAACCATTTGATCCTAATTACCATGAAGCGATGGCCTTAGTTGATCAACCTGATGCTGAGCCCAACACTGTTGTTGCTGTTCTGCAAAAGGGCTATAGCCTTAATGGCAGATCAATTCGACCCGCCATGGTCACAGTATCCAAAACAAAATAAGTGATAAACTTTCATAAAATTATTGAAATTACCCTTGAAAAACTACAATAAAGGCCAATATTAGTTAAAAAATAACCCTTTTTACATTCTAAACAGTCAGTTGTGGTAGAGTAGGTTTCGCAATTAGATATGTCATTCGTGATCTTAGCGCAAGCTTTTTTTTAACTCACCAAAACAGCATCATTATTGCACATGTCGCATGTTTTCGCAGTGGTCTTAGAAT
>JAUIKI010000136.1 GCA_030430875.1 Gammaproteobacteria bacterium
GCATCAAATTCAAATTATTAACGGAAAAAAAACAACAGCAACAACCTGGGTTATCACATTATTACCACAAACATCAGGGAAAATTCGAATTCCTCAGCTACCTATTAGTGATGATGTTTCACAATCATTTGATATTGTTGTTACAGATGTTGATGAACAGCAATTTGAACTAGATGAAAATCCAGATATTTTTATTAAAGTTGAGGTTGATAAAGATTCAGTATTTATTCAAGAACAACTGATTTTAACTATTCGATTGTTTCGTTCTGTCAATCTTGTGGATACGGAGTTTTCGTATTTTGATTTAAACGATGCTGTGAAAGTTTCAATTGGTGAACAACGCAGCTATCAAAGTAAAATCAACAATACAGATTATTTGGTGTCTGAATTTGGGTATGCTGTTTTTCCACAAAAAGTTGGTAAACTGGAGATTCCATCCATTACTTTTTCTGGTTACATTGCGAAACAAGATCAACGTAATTTTTTCTCTAATTTTTTTGTGCAACGAGGTGATTTCAAGCGTGTTGTTTCGCCACCTATTTCTGTCAATATAAAACCAATTCCAGTTGGCTTGACAAAAAATAGTACTTGGTTGCCAGCGAAAAAAATAGCACTGATTGATAATTGGCATAATTTGCCTAATACGCTTCAGGTCGGCGACTCGATTTCGCGCACTGTAACAATTCAAGCTGATGGTCTTTTGGCCTCACAGCTGCCTGATTTTCAGTTTGATGCAATCACTCAAGCAAAAATTTATGAAAATAAACCAGAACTTGATCAAAAAATAGAGTTGAGTGGTATTAGTAGCACAAAACAGCAAACCATCGCAATTATTCCACAAAATCCAGGCAGGCTTATTATCCCTGAAATGGAGTTAATTTGGTGGAACTTGGCTACGAAAAAATGGGAAACAGCACGCCTACAAAAAAAAGAAATTGAGATTATTGCTGCAGATGCCTCAACTGCAATATTGCCAGCAACATCATCTGAGAATACATCCGAGAATACGATTGTTCAAGATTCAGAAACACCTGCCGATAAAGAGGTAAATTCAATATTATATTGGCTACTTTATCTCTTCATTAGTGTTGCGATACTATCAACTGTTTTGAGCATTATTTTTTGGAAGAAAAGTAAATCACCCAAAATTATCGTGATGACTGATACTGATCATCAAGTAGTGAAACAAACAGATAGCGTGTTGCAACGTCTTGTGGAATTTTGTCACGCAAATCAAGCAGAGCATGTCTTTAAATTAATTCCAGATTGGGCTAGAACAGTTTGGAATGATGAGACAATTCATCACTTCCATGATGTTATAAGGCACTATGACACCACAAAACGTAATGATGATGAATTACTGCATGAGCTTAAGCAGTTAGAAAGCCATCTATTTGGAGAAAAATCCACTTCTAGTTGGTGTGGCGAAGCATTACTACAAGCGATTGAAGCAGAAAGTCAGGTCAAAAAAGATAGTCATTCCAAATCTAAAAAATCAATTTTGGCAAATCTTTATCCTTTTTGATCTATTATCAAAACAGGACAGTTAATCGGCGTCATATCAAATAGCTCTATGATATCTTTATTGCGCATTCGAATACAACCGTGCGAATGAGGAACTCCCATTGGCTCTTCATCAGGTGTGCCATGGATATAAATATAGCGTTGCATTGTATCAACATTGCCTAATCGGTTTTTGCCAATTTCAGATCCTTGTAGCCACATGATTCTAGTTAAAACCCAGTCACAATTTGGATGTTGGCCCCTTGAATTTTGATTATAAATTTTACCTGTTGGTCGCCTTCCTACAAAATGTGTATTTATCGGTAAATTTTGCCCTATTTTTGCACGCACAATGTGTGCCCCACGAGGTGTTTGATAGCTATCTTTTAGTTCGCCCACACCATATTTTGATGTCGAAACTGAGTACGACTTCCTCAAAATTTCGCCATCATAAGCTGATAAGCTCTGTGTTGAAATGTCAATCAGGATACGTGAAATATCAGCCATAAAAGAGTTAGTCTTTATCAGTAATTGAAGAAATATTAAAATCAAAGTGTTCTGATTTTGTATTTAGTCCAGCAGCCAGATAAGGAACCAACATTTTGACAATATCAATAACATCTGTTGACGTACCATAATCATCACTTTCCATCGCGCGAAGTACTCTAACACCAGAAAAAGTAAAAATTGTAGCACCTAAGGTAAAATGAATCCGCCAAAATCGTTCAATATTGGTGAGCTCTGGTGTTGCTTCCCGTACTAAACGCATGAATCGCCTATAAGTAGATTGATATTCTTGCTGCAAAAATTTACGCAAATGGCCTTGTGATTCAGTATATGCGAGTCCTAAAAGTCGCATAAAGATATGCGTAGTTCGGTTACGTTTGACTGTAGTAACAAACGTTAAAACCAAAATTTTCAACAATTGATCAATGGTCAATTGTTGTTTTTTATTATCTGCAAGCTGTATTTCTAGTGAATGATCAAGCTTCAGGGTAAAAGGAGTTAGATAGCGCGCAAAAACAGCTTGAATAAGTGCTTTTTTCGAACCAAAATGGTAGTTGACGGCCGCGAGATTGACATTCGCCTTACTCGTGATCGAACGAAGTGATGTCTCAGTAAAGCCAGATTGAGAAAATAGCTCTTCAGCAGCATCAAGAATTCGTTGAATTGTTTCAGATTGGGCCATGATGAAAACACTAACTAATATTGACCTACACATTAAGGCCGAAGAGACAGTGTGTCAATCATATTCAGCCTCTTATTAATGGCTTAGTTTGCCTAAATTAATCAGGGTTTTGTTGAATATTTTAATATTTTAAGCGAGAATCACAGCTCTGACATCACTATTACAGGTCTTCTCTCCATGTCTATTCGACAGAATCAATTGTTAATTTTCTTTGGGTGTGTATTATTTTGTTCTTTTGTATCTGCTCAATCAACTGATCTGCTGGTTATCTATGAAAAAGCAGTTTCTTATGATGCACAGCTAGCAAAGGTAGGAGCAGCCTCTCAAGCGCAAGAACAG
Source organism: Gammaproteobacteria bacterium (assembly GCA_030430875.1). Lineage (GTDB taxonomy): Bacteria > Pseudomonadota > Gammaproteobacteria > Pseudomonadales > JAUIKI01 > JAUIKI01. Next base: position 3,032 of record JAUIKI010000136.1, read on the forward strand.
CTTACACCGAAATCTCGAGCAAGATTACTTCCCAATCTATCATTGCAAGCTAACACAACAAAACAACGATTACATATCTTAGATAATAATTCAAATGAGGAGTTTAATACACATGGCTATAGTGTTGCTTTAACCCAACCGATATTCAATGTCGAAAAATGGTTTGACTTGCAGGCAGCCAATGCTTTAGGACAGCAAGCAAAAGTTACTTTATCCGCAGAACAGCAAAACTTAATGTCTCGTGTAGCTAATGCCTATTTTAATGTACTACGGGCACAAGAGAATTTAATGACAGCCAGTGCTGAAGAAAAAGCCTTTCAATCAAGCCTTGAGCAAATTGAACAACGTTTTGAGGTTGGATTAACTGCCATTACTGATGTTTACGATGCTCGAGCAGGCCGCGATTCAGCAAAAGTCTTACGAATTCAAGCAGAAACAGCGTTAAGTATAAGCTATGCTGACCTCGAGTTATTGACAGGTGAAGAATATCACTCATTAGCCATACTTAAAGAAGAATTCCCACTGACTTCACCTACTCCAAACATCATGGACTCTTGGGTAGAACGTGCGATACAACAAAATTTACGCATTAAAACAATCGAATTCAACAAGAAAGCAGCAGAAGCCAGGTTAAGAAAAGCGAGATCTGGCCATTTGCCAACAATTGATGCTATTGCCAGTTATTCTCATGAAGTGAATCATGGGGTAAATTTTATTGGTGAAAAAACAGATCGTTACATTGTTGGTCTTGAGTTAAGTGTTCCGATTTTTCAAGGAGGATTAGTTGCCGCATCTTCACGTGAAGCAGCTTTTCTGCTTGAAGAAACCACTCATGAATTAGCACAAGTAAAACGTGAAATTGCTCGAGACACTAAGCGACTGTATCAACTTGTTGAAACAGATGTCTATCGAATTAATGCTGCCAAACAAGCATTACAATCCAGGCAGTCAGCGCTAGATGCTAGTGAAATTGGTTATGAAGTTGGCAGTCGAAATGTTGTTGATGTTTTGCAGTCAAAAAGTGAATATTTCAAAGCAAAGCGTGATTATCTGAATGCAAGATTTGACTATATTATTAACTCATTAGAGTTGAAACAATTGGTTGGCATCCTGTCACCTGATGATTTGGTTGCGCTAAACCAATGGCTGGCATCCTCATCAAATAGTTCAGTTAAAGATTGATATGTGATTTCTCTACACTTGCCCCTTATTAAAAATACCACCGCAATTCAACTTGAAGAAAGTCTTCGTTTTGTAAAAACCAGGTTTTATTATCAGGGTTTGGCAAAAGTGTTTCTTTTAAAATTTCAGCAGCATTTACATTAATCTTATCCCCTGATTGAAAAAACCGTGCTTCTGCGCTAATGGATAAATTTTCTTTTAGTCTATGGCTAAACTCTAAACCAAATATTTTTTCAGTAGTTTCAGGATCCCAAATCACTCCCAATAGTAATTCAGTAGAATCTATATTATTAAATGCAAGACGATAACCGAGGAAAATATCACGTTCAAAAAAATGTGGCGCAGCATCTTTTCGATCATCAAACTGGTATTCAACAATCCAACCAAGATCTGCCGCTGTTCCCAAAACACCTACTTGCGTATATTCAAACCCAAATACAGCGGCTGTAAAATATTTGTCTTGACCTGATCGTGATATCAATTCTAATTTAAATGCCCAGCCGCCATAAATATATTGAGCGTCCAAACCAACTTGATCAATCACATCATAGACAGGAACTAATGCAAAGTAAT
>JAUIKI010000137.1 GCA_030430875.1 Gammaproteobacteria bacterium
ACTGCGGTTGATGGTGCGAATATGGGTGCTGCCATCGATCATATAAGAACCGTCAGCTTGCTGGTCAAATGGTTTGATAACACTGTTCATGTCAGTTGTAAATTCACCCACAATTTCTTCCAAAATGTCTTCAAGTGTCGCAAGTCCAAACACATCACCATATTCATCAACTACCAAACCAATGCGTCGTTTTGCAGCCTGAAAATTAATTAATAATTTGTGTAAAGGTGTGTTTTCTGGTATGAAATAAGGGTCTTTGATTTCAGCAAGGATGGCATCTTTTGATAGTGCATCATTTGCAAGTAGGCGTGCAATTCGGCGAATGTGTAAAATTCCAATAATCCCGTTGAGGTCTTTTTCATAGACAGGGAGACGAGTGTGTTGACAGGTTTTTAACTGATTAATAATATCACTTAAATTATGAGTAATATCAATGCCAGAAACTTCGTTACGTGGAATCATAATGTCATTGACTGATGCTTTTTCAAGGTCAAGAATACTGAGCAACATTGATTGATGTTGATTTGAAATCATGTTTCCTGATTCGTGCACTAGAGTGCGTAATTCTTCTCTACTTAACTGATCTTTTCTAATAATGGTTGGATTAATGCGAAATAGCTTCAGTATGTTATTGGTGATTTGATTGACAAACCAAACAAACGGATACAGTAGTTTGAGTAATGGTTGTAAGATTAAGGATGCTGGGAATACAATGCGTTCTGGATTAATTGCAGCGAGAGTTTTTGGGGTTACTTCTGCAAAAATGAGAATAATTAATGTCAAACCAATGGTAGCGGCGGCAACGCCAGCATCCCCCCAAAATCGAATAGCTATAATTGTGGCAATAGCTGATGCTAGAATATTAACAAAATTATTGCCTAGCAAGATGACGCCAATTAGTCTATCAATGCGAGAAAGTAGCTTAGTTACCCGTAGTGCTCCACGGTGATTTTGTCTGGCAAGGTGGCGTAAGCGATAGCGATTGATTGTCATCATGCCGGTTTCAGAACCAGAAAAAAATCCAGAAAGTAAGATTAAGATGACTAAGCTTATCACTAAAAAACTAAGTGGTAATTCGTTCAAAAAAAAGTAATCCTTATATTATCTCAATGCTGTTAGTGTCATTGCTTTCATGGCAATCTGTCAAGGTTTGATGGTGGTTTTGTGCTTAATTTCTTTCACAGTGGGTTATCTAGGATCTTCAGAATCAAGCCATAATGATAAAAAATGGATTAAGCGTTCTCACGTTTTTTTTACAAAACTGGCAATAATTCGTTATGGCCTGTGTTTTATGTTGGAATACTGAATCATCCCCCTCATTTTTTATCAAGTTGTGTTTTAACACAAGAACCCTGGCTTATACCACCTATTAATTGCGATTTAATATAATTTCTAGTACAAATTTGCTGCCCAAATAGCTCAAAATTAATAATGAACAGCCAGCAATGATCCAGTAGGTAACGACCAATCCTCGCCAACCTCTGAGATGATGTCCGAGTAAAACAATCAGAAAAATCACCCAAGCCATGAGTGATAAAACTGTTTTATGAACCAAATGTTGCGCAAAGAGGTCATCAATGAATAAAAACCCTGTGGTAATTGATAACGTTAACAAAATTAGCCCGGTCCATAGCAAAGAAAAGAGAATTTTCTCTAGGGTTTGGATTGCTGGCAATTTAGTGATTAAGCGCTTCGAGCGATGTTGTTTGAGTGCAATGTTTTGCCAAGCGACTAATAGGGCGTCAAGTGTGGTTATGATCAAGGTGCTATAGGCAAGAATGGAGAGTAATATATGAGTTAGCATTCCTGGTCCATAATGCACAGGAGACCTGTCTGCTTCTGGGGAGATGATAGCTATTGTTAAAATAAGGCAATTAATTGGCAGAATTGCAATCAATAGTTTTTCTAATGGTAGGCGAAAGCTAATCAATAGAGTTAGTCCGGTAATGAATGCGCTGATGATTAAGCTGGTATTAATTAAATTCAACACAACCCCGTTATCAGCTATAACATTTTGATAATTAACAATAACTTGAAAAATTAGACCTAAAAAAACACTGCTTGCCAACCAGGTTTTTGAGATGGTGATGTTTTGTTTTAAATTTAATATATGCAGCACAGTGGCTGTTATATAAAAAATAATTGTAAGCACTGTATGCAGAGTTTCTGTCATGATTGGCTAAGAAATTTGTCGATTGATGAAAATCAGTTATTTTTCTTTATAGAATTTTGTTTAGCATAGCGTAAATGCGGTAAAATAAGAATATTTTTGCAAGTGTTCCAATGAATCCAGAATCAATGATTGAGGTAATGTATGTTTGATAATCTATCAGATCGGCTTTCGCAAACGTTTCGTAAGCTTTCTGGCAAGGCAAAGCTGAGTGAGGATAATATCCAAGATGGTTTGCGTGAAGTGCGAATGGCTTTGCTTGAAGCAGATGTTGCACTACCTGTTGTGAAGTCATTTGTTGATACAGTAAGAGAACGTGCTTTGGGTCAAGAAGTGCAAAAAAGTTTAACGCCAGGCCAGGCATTTTTGAAAATCGTGAATGAGGTTTTGACCAAATTAATGGGGGATGTGTCTGTTGGGTTAGATTTGGCTGCTCAGGCACCTTTGGTGATATTAGTAGCAGGTTTGCAAGGTGCAGGGAAAACCACAACAGTTGCAAAGCTTGCTCATTGGTTAAAGACTACTAAAAAACACTCCGTCTTGTTGTGTAGTGTTGATATATATCGACCTGCAGCAATTCAACAATTAAAAACCTTGGCTGATCAAGTAGGCGTCGATTTTTTCAATGGATCTCAAGAGGACCCCATTCAAACAGTAATAGCAGCGAAACAAGCAGCGAAAGATCAAGTTAAAGATGTGTTAATTATTGATACTGCCGGGCGTTTGCATATTGATGAAAGTATGATGAATGAGGTGAAACAGATTAGCAGCGCAGCAAATCCGCACGAAACTTTATTTGTTGTTGATGCAATGACTGGGCAAGATGCCGCAAACACATCAAAGGCGTTTAATGATGCACTAGCGTTAACGGGAATTATTTTAACAAAGCTAGATGGTGATGCTCGTGGAGGTGCTGCGTTGTCCATCCGCGAAGTAACCCAGAAACCTATTAAGTTCATTGGGATAGGTGAAAAAATTGATGCGTTGGAAGTCTTTCACCCTGATCGGATTGCCTCACGAATTTTAGGGATGGGCGACGTATTGTCGCTGATTGAAGAAGCAGAGCAAAAATTTGATCAGAATAAAGCAGAGAAATTAGCTAAGAAAATTAAAAGAGGTAAAAAATTTGATTTGTCAGACTTTTTGGATCAATTACAACAAATGAAGAAACTGGGTGGATTAGGTGGTTTGGTTGATAAGTTGCCAGGGGCAAATCAATTGACTGCTGCTATGCAGTCGGGTGAGCATGAGAAATCGTTAAAACGTATGGAAGCAATTATTCAATCGATGACAAAAAAAGAGCGTCGTTTCCCTGATTTGATTAACGGTTCGCGCAAAAAACGTATTTCCAATGGATCGGGTACTCACATTCAAGATTTAAATCGTTTATTGAAACAGCATCGTCAAATGCAAAAAATGATGACCAAGATGACAAAAAAAGGAGGTATTGCCAATATGATGAGAGGGCTCAATGGTCAAATACCTCCAAGTGGGCACTTTTAATCAACTAAACTACTTGGAAAAACAATTACTCATTAAATTTTCTTTTGTAACACTGGCGTGGGTTGTGCAAACCCACGCTGGCTTAGAAAACCACATCCGTTTGCACACTATCACTAATTGCAACACTTCCTGTTTCTCCATTAAAAGAGAAGTTATAGGTTGTGTAGCCATCATCTTGTGTGCTGGTAACATTTTCTGCACCACTTAAATCCAATGTGACATTGTCGCCGTTATCACCAATGATGGTTAAGCTGTTTTCATCATTGATGGCGAACACATCTGCATAGGAAAGTGATAATGCATTGTCTCCGGAACCTAACAACAGTTCATCATTATCAAAATGCCCTGTTCCAGTGATGTTAATCACTTCAATGTTGCTGAGATTGCTAAGCAAATCACTCAGATTCAGTGATTGTGATGCTAATCCTTGATTATCAATCAGCAAAATGTCAGTGCCAGCACCGCCGTCAATGACATCATTGGCATTATCCCAGACTAAAATGTCATTGCCACCTAAGCCAGCTAACGTGTCGTTGCCACTTGAACCATCAAGAAAATCAGCTTCTTCACTTCCTTGTAACTGATCATCACCACTTGATCCATAGAGATAATCAACGGCATTTGCTTCTGATGCAGTTAAATCATCATCGCTTTGGTTGCCTTCTGTGGATTTAGTTGGACCTTGTAGCAACTCACCATCATCAGGCGAAATTAATGCGCTGATTCCTTCAGAGGAATTACCTGTGTCACCGAGTTTGACATTGCCTTTGTCGACAATGGCTACACCCTCAACAGATAAGTCGGTAATGATGACATGTTCACCACTAATATGAGTCACAGTGATTAGATAGTCAGCATTTGGGTCAATGGTAAAATTACTGTTAAACGTAAAGTTTCCTTCTTGTCCTTGTTCATCCATCACAATTAACTGGCTGAAAGTGTTGTGAGGATTATCAGCTTGAGTGAAGGTGAATAGTAGCGTTTGATTATTAACATTGCTGTTGGTAATCAAGTTCACATTAATTTCTTGTGCTGAGCCAGTTGGATCAGGGTTACCGTCAGGTCCTGGATTTTCTTCAGGATCAGGGTCTGGCTC
>JAUIKI010000138.1 GCA_030430875.1 Gammaproteobacteria bacterium
TTAGCGTATTGCAAATTGATGGCGAACAAGTCAAATCATTCTTGCAAGGACAATTGACATCAGATGTTGCATCACTTCGTGAAAACCAAAGCCAACTAGGGGGTTGTTGCTCAATCAAAGGTCGCATGATCAGTAACTTTCGCATCCACCAAATTAAAAATCAACATTTGCTGTCAATGCACAACAGTTTGACAGAAATAACAGCTTCAACACTGAAAAAATATGCTGTATTTTTCAAAGCAAACATATCAATCAACACAGATTGGCAGATCTTTGGAATGGCAGGAGAAGCACCAACCACATTAGCGACACATTTCAACATAAAACTACCTAGTCATCTCAATGAAATCCATGCGTTTTCAGATGGATTTATTGTCAACGTTGGAAATAATCCAGAACGTTTTGAACTCTGGATTAGCAACGATTGTAACATCTTGTATCAATCACTTGCATCCATCACAATTGTTGAAGATTGTGTCTGGAAATTATTAAACATTCAGAAAAATATTGCTTTTTTATCCGAAAAAACCAGCGATCAATTTTTACCACAAATGCTAGATTTTGACAAAGTCGGTGGTGTCAATTATCAGAAAGGCTGCTACACCGGACAAGAAATTGTAGCTCGAGCTCATTATCGTGGCCAAGTAAAAAAACATTTGTGTTATTTCATAGCAAATACGAATCAACCATTTTTTAGCGGCGATGAATTAATGGAGCTTGATTCCAAAAAAAATATCGGCACAATTATTAATAGCATAACAATCACTCCAGAAACACAGGCATGCCAAGCAGTGATTGATGATAAAGCAATCACTTCCAATCATATTCAAATCAATGTGAATGAATCCCCCGTCAATTGTGTATTAAAAAATAAACCGAACAACTAGAAATAGCCTGACATGAAGCCTTTGCGCCAAAAACAATAGAAACGGTTAAACGCTAGTTATCTGTGCCGAAAAAATGGCGAATAGTCAGCTTATTAACTGCTATTTAATGATTTAATAGAAAATTTTTTCTCATTGCCTTTATACCACAAGGGTCTCAATATATTTCAACAAGTGTTATGATGATTCAAAGCCAATGATTATGTTTTATCCAATCGTTAGCCATTTCTCAAGAACGCATCGGAATTTAAAAACAAGAAGGAGATTACAATGAAATGGGATGTCAATAATATCACTGATCAATCAGGAAAAGTTGTCATTATTACTGGGGCAAACACAGGGTTAGGCTTTGAAACTGCAAAAGCGCTGATGCAAAAAAATGCTCATGTTGTGATAGCCTGCCGAAACAAAACAAAGGGCGAAGCGGCCATTAAAAAATTACTAGATGCAAATCCAAGTGGACACATTGAATTTGCATCACTTGACCTCTCTGATCTCGATTCAGTCAAACAATTTGCTCAAGCATTCAAAAAAAATCATCAACGACTTGATATATTAATTAATAACGCCGGTGTTATGGTGCCACCTTATTCAAAAACCAACAATGGTTTTGAACAACAAATGGGAGTCAACCATCTTGGGCATTTTGCTTTAACTGGACTTCTGTTAGATATGCTCAGGCAAACGCCAAAATCAAGAATCGTTAATCTTTCAAGTCTCGCACATTGGGCTGGAAAAATAAATTTTACAGATTTGAATTGGGAAAAACGTTGGTACAACAAATGGCGCGCCTATGGTGACAGCAAACTTGCCAATTTATATTTCACCTATGCGTTGCAAAAACGCATTGCCAATAGTAGCAACAATCCAATTGTAACTGTGGCACACCCTGGATGGTCAGCAACTGATTTACAAAGAAATCATGCTTTATCAAATTTCTTCAATCGATTCATTGCACAAAAACCTGCAATGGGTGCACTACCAACACTGTATGCAGCCGTCAGTGACGATATTCGTGGCAATGATTTTATTGGTCCAAATGGCTTGTTTCAAGTCCGAGGCTATCCAAAAAAAGTACAATCAAATAAACGTTCACGCAACAACACAATTGCTGAAAAATTCTGGGATTTATCTGAACAACTCACTGGCATTTCTTACAAAAACACATAAGAAACCCTAAGGTTCATTTATTCAAGACACCACTATTGGATGAAAATTGACTAAATCGTCGTGGAAACATTGCTTGAATAGTGATTACTGCTCACAATATCATTGTGTGAAATGGAAAACTGTTGGTTATCATGGAGAACTGATTAGTGAAAGGTATTGTCTTCACGGAATTTTTAGAAATGGTGGAAGTAGAGTTTGGTATTAATGTGGTTGATGACATTATTGATGCATCAAACCTACCATCACAAGGCTCATACACTACTGTTGGCACGTATGATCATGCGGAAATGCTTGAGTTAGTTACACACTTAAGTGCGACAATCAACGTCCCTATTCCTGATTTATTACGCAGTTATGGTAACTATTTATTTTCACGATTTTTTGCACATTACCCTGATTTTTTTTCGGGAAAAGCAAACGCTTTTGACTTTCTAGAAAGTGTCGAAAATTACATTCATGTGGAAGTTAAAAAACTTTACCCTGATGCTGACCTTCCTAAATTTGACTGTTCTCACGTTGATAAAAACACCATGATCATGATTTACAACTCAACTAAACCCTTTGCAATATTTGCAGAAGGTTTAATTTTAGGGTGCATTAAACACTTCAATGAACAAATTGATGTGGTCCGTGATGATTTAACAGCAGATTTCACATCTGCTAAATTCACCCTAACTAAAAAAACACTATGACTGCAGATGAAATAATCAGATTAACTAAACGCCTTGAACGAGAAAAAAATTCTCGTCAACAAGCCGAATTATTACTTGAGAAAAAGAGTCGAGAACTTTACCAAGCATATAAAGCATTATCTGCTGCACATAGTGATTTAGAAAAACGAGTTATTGAGCGAACACAAGAGCTACAAAAGGCAAATGAAGCACTAGAAATTGCACGGGATAAAGCATTAGAAATCTCTCGATTAAAATCTGAATTTCTAGCAAACATGAGTCATGAAATTCGTACTCCAATGAATGCAATTTTAGGCATGGCTAGCTTTTTATTAGATTCAGAACTCACCAGTGAACAATATGATTTTTCTGAATCCATTAAACGCAGTGGTGACACATTACTTTGTTTGATTAATGATCTTCTGGATTTTTCAAAAATCGAGGCAGGCAAACTCGACCTAGAAGATGAACCATTTGAACTACAAGAATGTATAGATGATGCATTTGATCTCATCAGCAATCAAGCCTGTGAAAAAAACCTCGAATTAATCTGCAATGTTGACAAAAATGTTCCTACCTATGTTTCTGGCGATTTAGTCCGACTACGACAAATTTTGGTCAACCTTTTGAGTAATGCAGTCAAATTCACCTCACAGGGTGAAGTTATGTTGCGCGTTGAAAAAGTAATTAGCTCTCATCACCTATTAAAACAAGATATACATAGTAACAATGTGACACTAAAATTTTCAGTGCATGACACCGGAATTGGCATAAGCATTGAAGACCAAGAGAAATTATTTGAAATCTTTAGCCAAGTAGACGCCTCAACCACAAGAAAATATGGCGGCACTGGCCTTGGTCTGACAATCTCAAAACGTCTTGCTGAATTGATGAATGGCTCCATATCAGTTGAGAGCAAATTAGGCAAAGGATCAACGTTTACTGTCATTATCAACACAAAAGCTACCACTCAAACTAAACAACAACCCTATGAAAATTCTGTACAACCTAGCTTACTTGGAAAACGCGCATTAATTGTCGATGACAATGATACAAATTTACAAATTCTCTCAAGGCAAGTTGAAACTTGGGGCATGCTTTCCTGCGCTGTTTCTTCAGCAACAGCAGCACTTGCATTGATCAATACCGGGGAGAAATTTGATATAGGCATTATCGATATGCAAATGCCTGATGTTGATGGTTTCATGCTGGGAAAAGAGTTAAAACAAATACCTTACTCTAAGGACCTAGCGTTAATTATGCTGAGCTCTGTAGGAAATCTTTATCAAAACGACAGTGCGAAAATCTATGATGCCTATCTGACAAAACCAGTCAAAACCAAACGCTTAAATGAAGTCATTCATCGTATTCTTAACACATCTGTCGTGCATAAAAAACCACTCAAAGCAAAAACAGTAACTAATGATCAACTTTTAGCACACAAACACCCTTTGCGTATTTTGCTTGCAGAAGATCATCCAATCAATCAAAAAGTTGCCACTCATATGTTGAAAAAATTGGGTTATTCAGTGGATATTGCTAATAATGGAAAAGAAGCAGTGGAAGCCTGCTTGAATCATCAATATGATGTAGTGCTAATGGATGTACAAATGCCAGAAATGGATGGTGTGCAAGCAACGCAGTCCATTCGTGAACAAATTGCTGAACCACTACAACCAACAATTATTGCTGTGACTGCTCATGCATTAACAGGTGACAAAGAATTCTATATAAACTCTGGCATGGATAATTATTTAAGCAAACCTATTGAAGCAACCACATTGCAAGCATTGCTTGAAAGCTGCCAGCCGATTAGTCAATCGGCATAGTTGAGCTACTCGCCCACTAAACTGAGATAGCTGCATTAAAGGTATAGAGCATGGAAGAGGCTAACCATCTTTTATCATTAGGGTTTTATTGCAAAGGCCTCACTTTGACTAAACCACTAATATTAATTTATTCACTAGAAAAATAAGACCCAATGTACTCTAGCTGTTAGTCAATTTTCGACGATATATGCTAATTTGAA
>JAUIKI010000139.1 GCA_030430875.1 Gammaproteobacteria bacterium
AAATCAGCAAGAACATGTCGAATCATCCGTTTTACCGGAGGAAGATTAACAATCCCTTTTCGAATAACCGAAGGAATAAAAGCAAACATTCTTGCATCAATCCGCATTGCCATTTCAGGCGCATGCGCTGCCTTTGAAAAAATATTCAACAGCTCACCTAATTTTTTAGGCTTGGTATCAATCAAGTGAAAGCTCTTGCCATGCAATCCTTTTCGATGCGCTAAGTAGTCAATCGTTTCTGCAACATAATCAACTGGAACAATGTTAAAATAGCCGCCCTCAATCCCCACCATTGGCATCCAAACAGGCATAACTTTTCGAATTTTCTGAATAATCTTAAACAGATAATAAGGCCCATCAATTTTATCCATTTCACCTGTTTTTGAGTGCCCAACAACCATAGCAGGCCTGTAAATTTGATAAGGAATCTCACATTCTGTTCGAACAATTCGCTCTGCTTCATGTTTCGTCCGAAAATAAGGGTCTTCCAAGTCTTGAGCCTCGTCAAACATATCTTCTCGAAATGTTCCTTTATACAAACCTGCTGCTGCAATTGAGCTCATGTGATGAAAGCATTCCGCACCTATTGTTTTTGCCAACTGCACCGCATGCAAAGTACCATTAACATTACTAGCCTCTTGAGCCTCGGCACTTGCTTTTAAGTCATAGATAGCAGCAAGATGAAAAAAATGAGTTATTTTGTTTTTAAGCTTTGTTTGATCAGATTTTGCAATACCCAAATTTGGCTTGGCAATGTCGCCTAGAATGGGAATAATCAAATCTTGATCATTCAGTGTGGTTTTGAGTTTTTTAAGCCGACTAAGTGATTTTTTACGCACCAACACATAAATTGGCTCACCTCGTTTAATCAAATGTGGTAGTAAAAATCGACCGATAAAGCCTGTGGCTCCAGTAACGAAATAACTCATAATATTCCTCTTGTTTTTGTTATATCCAAGATCAAAAATTTAACTGTAATTTAACTACGTTTAGCGAGTAATCATAGCTTGCTTTAAGAAAAAATCAGCAGATTGATTGCAAACTAGATTAAAAAATTTAATCTTAGCAGAAACCCGGTTAAAATAACTTGCAGCCGATTAAATTTTAAACGCCATTAAATTAATGGATTCTAGCAGCTAAAAGTAAATATCAATAACCATAAAAGTATTACGATAGCTAATTTTATAACAACATTTCAATCAACTAGCAATATGCTCTACAATAAAGGTACAGTAAATTTGAAACCGAGATAATTCACATGAGCAAACTTGATCAACTAAAAAAAATGTCAGTGATTGTCGCTGATACTGGTGAAATTGATGCAATTAAGCAATATCAACCCATTGATGCAACCACTAACCCGTCACTGTTATATAAAGCCGCTCAACTGCCGGATTATCATGGCTATCTCAAGCAAGCGATTGAATGGGCAAAATCGACTAACGCAAGCTCCAATGAATTAATCAATCATGCATCAGATAAGTTTTCGGTGATTCTTGGCAAAGAAATTCTCAATTATGTGCCAGGTCGCGTATCAACCGAAGTAGATGCTAGATTATCATTTGATACTAAAGCCACGATAGAACGTGCTAGAAAACTGATTCATCTCTATGAGCAAGAAGGCATTTCAAGTGAACGAATTTTGATTAAAATTGCAGCCACCTGGGAAGGTATTCAAGCGGCTAAAATTCTTGAGCAGGAAAATATTCAATGTAACCTGACGTTGCTTTTTAGCTTTATCCAAGCGGTTGCTTGCGCTGATGCTGGTGTGTTCCTAATATCCCCATTTGTTGGGCGAATTCTTGATTGGTATAAGGCCAATACAGATCAAAAATTATATGCGCCTTCTGAAGACCCTGGCGTTAAATCTGTGACAAAAATATATAACTATTTCAAACAACACAATTATCACACCACTGTTATGGCAGCAAGCTTTCGAAGCACCGAGCAAATCTTAGCATTGGCTGGATGCGACCGATTGACTATCAGTCCGCAGTTACTTGATGAGCTAAAATCCACTGAAGGTGACGTGAAATGCCTGCTTCAATCAGATCAAATCACCTTACCACAAGAAAAAATTGATCATAGTGAATCAATTTTTCGTTGGGAGTCCAATGAAGATGCCATGGCAACTGATAAACTATCAGAAGGTATTCGCAATTTCACTCACGATCAACGACAGCTTGAATTCTTATTAAAGACCATAGCGAACCAATTATAATGCTTGGATCAATCAAACACTTTTTTAATAACCATTTAGCTAGCAACTCAACTGAACATGATAAACAAGTTCAGCAACAGCTCAAACTAGCCGTTGCTGCTTTGCTAATTGAGGTCATGCATGCAGATAATCATGTTGATCCAACTGAAATTCAACATGTGGCAACTTTATTAGAAAATCACTTTGACTTGACGCCATTCCAACTAAATCAACTCATTGAGCTAGCAAAATCGGAAGTTCACCAATCTAATGACCTATTTCAATTTACTAAATTAATCAATGAACACACTGACTATGATGAACGAGTCATGCTAATTCAATATTTATGGGAAATTGCCTACGTCGATGGCAACGTGGATAAGTATGAAGATTATTTTATTCGAAAAATTGCTGATTTAATCTATGTTCAACATTCAGATTTCATCAAAGCTAAGCTTACTACAGAAAAAAACTTATTACTAAAAAAAACGTAGCTGATATTTCAAACTATGTGAATAGCTGACTATTAGCGGCATTTCATGCTTTAATTTGAGTCCCTAATTTCTTCTTCAACTGTCTTTTAACTAAACGCCCCATAACACCATAAGCTTACCTGCTAAAACCTATTTTTTATTGCTAAATTTTCTGCTCATACTTGATCACGAATTCATCATCAAAAAACGTAATCGTCTACACTAAATAATAAGGAATCACATTGAGATAGCATGATGAAAATTGAACACGCATTCAACATCACTTATACACAACAACTCGATGAGCATGGCAATCTACATGAAAGCCTACCTGAATTTATCAAAAATGATCTTGGAATTTTAAGCCATTGTTACAAGATTATGGCGCTAACCCGGATTTTTGATCAAAAGGCAGTAGCACTGCAGCGTACTGGACAATTAGGCACCTATGCATCAAGCCTAGGACAAGAAGCTATTGGTGCTGCAATTGGGTCCATCATGGATGATAGCGATGTATTTGTGCCCTACTATCGTGATTATTCAGCTATGTTTATGCGTGGCGTTAGCATGGTAGAAATTTTACAATATTGGGGTGGCGACGAACGTGGAAACTGTTTTCAAACCCCTAAAAAGGATTTATCACTTTGTATTCCAATTGCAACTCAATGCTGTCATGCCGTTGGCATTGCGACAGGCATGAAAATCAAACATCAAAAACACATGGTCATTGTTTCATGTGGAGATGGTGCCACATCAAAAGGTGATTTTCTTGAATCCATTAATGTTGCTGGTGTTTGGCAACTACCGGTTGTTTTTGTGGTATCCAATAATCAATGGGCTATTTCTGTGCCGCGCCATTTGCAAACAGCTGCTGCAACAATTGCCCAAAAAGCCATAAGCGCTGGAATTCATGGTGAACAAGTCGATGGCAATGATATTGTTGCGTTACTTGATAGGATTAAAACAGCACGAGATCGCGCAATCAAAGGCAAAGGTCCTAGCCTCATTGAAGCGGTAACTTATCGACTATCTGATCACACAACGGCAGATGACGCCAGTCGATATCGATCCAATGAAGAGTTAAAAACTGCTTGGTCAAAAGAGCCTTTAAAGCGATTGCGAGAATTTTTATTTGCAAAAAAATTCTGGAGCGAAGACCAAGAAATAGCACTTCAAGAAGAGTGTAAATTGCAAGTTAAACAAGCAGTTGAAGACTATATGAACATCGCCAATCAACCTATCGAGTATTGTTTTGATTTTTTATACGATAATTTGCCGAATGCTTTTTTATCACAACGAGATGAGTTATTAGCAAAATTTAAACGGATGCAAGGTCAAAAGAAATGAGCCAACGAACGCTAATTGAGGCTGTTAATTTATCGCTTAAAAAAGCAATGCAAGATGATGATAACGTCATTGTCATGGGCGAAGATGTTGGTGTCAATGGTGGTGTTTTTCGAGCAACTGCAGGACTACGCGAGCAGTTTGGATTTCAGCGTGTCATTGACACACCACTTGCAGAAACCATGATAGCAGGAACTGCCATTGGGATGGCAGTTTATGGTCTCAAACCTGTTTTTGAAATTCAATTCATGGGATTTGAAACCTTCACTACCAAAATTAATGTAAGTTCAAAAGACAAAGACATTAATCTTGGAACGATTTCATTGAAAGAATCGATCTGATTCATGCGATCAAGCGCAATCACCAACTCACCCTTGGCTGCAACAGCGCCCCCACTCAACCCCGTACGACCACCCGAGGGGACCAGATTGAGTTTTTCTTTAATCGCCAGTTGCACGAGGGCTTGTACTTCTGATGTGGACTTAGGCAAAGCAATTGCGCCAGGTGCCGGATCGATCGCTGAAGTCCAGTCTTTGCCATAATGTGCTAGGTCTTCTGCGGAGGTTTTGATGTGCTCTAAGCCAACAATGGTTTGCAGTTGGCTGATGGTCTCGCGGGCGGCGGGGTTCAGGTCGGCAAATTCTGGCGCGGGGTAAATGATTAGGCGCGGTTCGTGGAAGGTTTCGGTCAG
>JAUIKI010000140.1 GCA_030430875.1 Gammaproteobacteria bacterium
AGTAAATCCTGCAGTTTTACCCGTTCCTGTCTGTGCAGCTGCCATCACATCGAGACCATCGAGAATAACGGGGATCGCTTTCTTCTGAATTGCGGTCGGTGTGGTGTAGCCAGTTTTTTGCACAGCATGCAAAAGGGAGTCGGATAAGCCGAGTGTATTAAAAGTCATGTATTTCTCTTTGTATGTTTATTTACGAACTTGGCTTCAGGCTATTTTTCGAGAACCTGCAAGCAGTTCGGAGAGTTAAGTTCACAGATTGGCCGCCCTACAGAGAAACCACGCGCGTAAGCATGCGCGAGGCAATATATAAAAAAGGCAAATCCGTCGTTAAGTGGTTCCCAGACTTGAGCCTGGTTGCACGACTGTGCATTGGATAAGTAACTAATGACTGGCGCTGAGTTCAACAGCGATATAGGCAGAAGAGAAAGAAGGAATAAGTCTGATAAGACTCAGAATCACTGCTACTAACACAGCAAATACTGCTTTCAATTACTAATTTCATGCACCGTTAGGCCAAAAAAACGCGAAGCTATGGACTAAACGTGGCTACAACTTTACCATAAATCTTAGCAAAGTCATATTTTATTCTCTGAGATGGGAAGTTGTAGTAGCGTTCATCTTTTTGTTAGCCTTACTCAACGTTCCTATCTTCAACTCGACTAGCAATGACAGCTCGGTATTGAAGGTCTGGTTCATCGCGAGATTCTAGCAGCCCTTGTGAAACGAGATAGGACAACGTCCGTACCAAAATATCTCCAGTGGGATTATTCGACCAAAAGACGCTCTTCAGATCTTGAAACGATTGCTGTTTTTCGAACAACCCGAGCACACGGCCAAGCTCAAATTGCGCAACATCAATATCTGTCCATTCGTCCAAGCTGGATAATAGTGGCTTTAAGTTTATTTCACTTTGGGACTCATCATTATCAGATCTATTTTTATTCATCCATTCATCCCAATACTCAGAGCATAAAACACTCAAATCATTTAAAGAGTATAATTTACCACCTTCATCAGAAACTGAAGCTGCAGATGCCTTTAACTTAAGGAAGCCACCACAATAACCAAGATTTAGTAACGACTGGTTACATGCCACCTTTATAAACTCACCCTCTATTTCTGCACTTAAAATCTCTAACTCTGGGAGAAATATTTTTTCAACTTCTGTAATTAACACTTCATCTTCATTTAGACCATCTAACCACGGAGTAAAACCTAATTCTTCAATATTTTCCAAAGTGACAAAGAAATATTCATACTCTTTCTTAATTCTTTGCGCCAAATATTGAATAGCTATTTTTAATACAAGATGCTTTCCTTTGATCTGATGGAAAACGATTTCCCCATCATGAAATATAGAAAAGATATCTTGTAAATTTTCATTACTTATTATTTTCATTCAACTTTCTAACTTTGAGACAATTGCATTAAAAAATGCAAATTATTTCACTTAGCTCAGCCATCACACACTGCTTAACCTCATCCACAATCAACCATTCATCAACAACGGTGGCATTGGACAATCTAGACTTGAACAAATCGCACGAAATAATTCTTGTTCTGATAATGTGATTGTCTGATCGGCTGTCATGCAACGAGCACAAGCATCGATAAACATTTCTTTTTCAGACGGCTTTAACATAGCAAGACTGTCTAATGCCGCGTTAAGTTTATCTAAACTCATATCATTTTGTGAGAGCAAATCAATGGATATGGATAACTTTCCCCGCGCATAATGAAAGGTCTCTGCAGCATTCATATTTTCTTGACTACTTGAATACGAAAGGAATGACAGTAAAACATTAGCGGAGTATTTTAAAGTGGCCAACGTTTTTGATTCTTTAACTGATTTCTTTAAGTGGAATGCTATATCCAGATGGTGGAATAACATTTTTTGCAATGACCATTCAAATAAATCTACTTTTTTGTCCAGTTCAATCAATCGAATGACATTTTCTCTAAAATTAAGGTATTGATTTTTGGATAGTGATCGTAATGTGGGTATGATCATTTCAACCAGTGGCAAACGGTGTTCTGTTGAAAGATTTTCAATATCACTCATAAGTTTTAACAATGCTGAGTGAACACCATTCTCTGCTTGTTTACTCACAACAATCAATTGCTGTTGTTTAATTGATTGATCTTTATCTAACAGCAGTCCATAAATTAAAGCACGTGCCATAAATGGGTCATGACTGGCTTCCACCAGATTATCTGACAAACATTGATGCAGCTGAACCGCATAATTCAAATGATTTTGTGTTGGCTGACCAATTTGTGCAATCATAGAATCAGCGATCATTGCGGATCCAACTGCTGATGATAGCATGTTCACAGGTTGTTGATTGCCACTGATATCTGAATCCAATGATGAAGATTGTTCAAAATTCTTGCCAGTAGTTTGAGTCGCAATTTCATTTCCTGGATCCCAATCGGCTTCAATTCTTCGAATACGTTCATTGAGAGGAGGATGTGTCGCTAATAATTTTGAAAAAGAGTTTTTTAATCCCTCGCCAAACAATGCATGACTGACTTCAGCCGCTTTTGGGTTCTTGAGTATAGATCCTGCTGGGTATCCAGCAAGACGTTTTAGCGCACCAGAGATACCATTTGGGTTTCTTGTATATTGAACAGCGGATGCATCAGCCAAGAATTCACGTTGCCGACTGACAGCTGCTTTGATAACCTTACCAAAAAATGTACCGGCAAAACCAATAGCAACTAAACCCAAACCAAACAGAACAATACCACCATTATCTTTTGATCGTCGGCGACTACCACTATACATCAAGTGATATCCAATCAAACCCATCAGTAAAATACCATGCAGCACTCCCATTAATTTAATATTTAATCGCATGTCTCCGTTGATAATGTGACTGAACTCATGTGCCATAACACCTTGCAATTCATCTCGATCAAAATTTTCAATCGCACCACGAGTCACACCAATCACTGCATCACTGGTGGAATATCCAGCCGCAAATGCATTAATCCCCTGCTCTTCGATTAAATAAACGGGTGGCACAGGTGTTCCAGCAGCAATCGCCATTTCTTCAACCACATTTAACACTTGCCGGTGTTCAAAATTATCAGGTGTTAATAAATGTCCGCCTAGTGACTGGGCAACAAGGTCACCACCACCTCGCGACAGGACGTAAACTTTATATAAACTACCAGCAACAATCACAAAAATGACAGCTAGGCTTATCGAGCCAATTACTTCCCAATTCATTGACTGTGCGACATAATTTGAATTGCCACTATCTTGATTGGCAAATGAAAATAAAACGAAAACTAATAAATTAGTCAAAATAATCAGAGAAATCACTGCCAACACAAAAAAGAACACTAATTTCTTAGTATTCTTTCTTGCAATATCTTGATGAGTAAAAAAATTCATACTGCCTTTTTAAAAACTAAATACGCAAAGAATGAATTAAAAAGAAACTTTTGGGGGTTCTTGTATGGCTTCACTGTCTGCAAATTCAAGTAAGGTTGCATCTTCACCATGTCCAAACATTCCTGCAAGAATGATCGGTGGAAAAGATTGTTTGTAGGTATTATATTCCATGACTTGATCATTGAATGCTTGCCTTGCAAAACTAACTTTATTTTCAGTGGTGGTGAGTTCTTCAGAAAGTTGCATCATGTTTTGGTTTGCTTTAAGATCTGGATAAGCCTCAACAACAATATTTAATTTACCCATTGCACCGGCTAATGCACCTTCTGAACTCATCAGCTGTTTCATTGCAGCTGCATTTCCTGGATCTTGAGCCGCTTGGTCAAGACTATTAATTGCAGAGTTTCTTGCAGCAATGACAGACTCTAATGTTTCACGCTCGTGTTTCAAATATCCCTTCGCTGTCTCGATCAAATTGGGAATGAGGTCATAGCGTCGCTTGAGCTGAACTTCAATTTGCGCAAATGCATTTTGATAACGATTTTTAAATTTAACCAAGCTATTGTAAATAACAACTGCGTATAAAATAAGAACGCCCAAAACTGCTAAAATGATAATAATTGTCATTATATAAACCTATTTTATTGTCAATAAATTAAAATTCAGTTTCTGCTTTACCAAACATATCTTCAAATAATACACTGGATAGATAGCGTTCACCTGAATCTGGAAGAATCACCACGATATTTTTTCCCTGAAATTCAGCCAAACTACCAATGCGGACAGCAACAGCAACGGCTGCACCACATGAGATACCTGAAATAATTCCTTCTTCTCTAGTCAACCGCCGTGCATAGTCAATCGCTTCTTCATTTGAAACAGTCTCAACTCGATCGATTAACGATAAATCTAAAATACTCGGCACAAACCCTGCACCAATGCCTTGAATTTTATGCGGACTCGATTGCAACGCTTCACCATTCATTGTTTGTGTGATCACAGGAGAAGCCATTGGTTCCACTGCAACTGATATGATTGCTTTTTGTTGCTTTTGTTTTATGTAGCGAGTTATCCCTGTAATCGTGCCGCCAGTGCCAACACCAGAGACTAACACATCAATATTACCATCGATGTCTTCCCATATTTCTGGTCCAGTCGTTTGCTCATGAATCAATGGATTCGCAGGATTATCAAACTGAGCAGGCATAAAGTAGTGATCAGGGTTTGTGGTATAAATTTCATTGGCTTTCTCCAATGCTGCTTTCATACCTTTTGTTCCATCAGTTA
>JAUIKI010000141.1 GCA_030430875.1 Gammaproteobacteria bacterium
GAGTTAGTCACTGTGTTTACTACGTAATGAAAATTTATCACCACTTTTAGCATAGTAACCTATGGATACATTATTTTTAGGGCTAACGCGTCCAACCATGATCGCTGGAGTTACCTATACTTTTTTTGTTATCAACGCGATGATTACTGTCATTTTATTTATAGCTTCAAGCAACTTATTGATTTTATTTATTGCGATTCCAGTGCACATGGTCGGCTATTATATCTGCCTTCAAGACCCTAGGAGCTTTGATATTTTATTTGTTAAATTTAAAAAATGTATGCAATGTCGAAATCGTGGTTACTACGGGGCTAATAGTTATGACCCTTATTAACTTAGAATAAACAGGTAACTGACAAGCTTATGGATAGAGCAACCCAAAAAACATTGAAGTTTGGTTCGATAACAGCCAGGGAAGTTTCATCATCAATACATATTCCATATGCCTATCAAATGGATGATGAAACAATCACTACAAAAACTGGATTGCTCCTCCAAGTTATAAAGTTTGATGGCTATGCATTCGAGACAGCTGATCAAGATCAAATTAATTTCAATAAAGATTTACGAAACACGTTAATACGTGGCTTTGATAAAGGTGATTTTGCTTTTTGGATCACCACAGTTAGAAGAAAAGAAAATCATTTTCCTGACGGTGAATTTAACGATGGGTTTGCTGAAAAGTTAAATCAAATTTGGCAGAGAAAATTCAAACATAAACAAATGTTTGTTAATGACTTATATCTGACAATAATTCGTAGAGGTGCTTCAGCTAAAATAGGTAAAATTGCCGATATTATGGCGAGCTTAGTCTATAAGACAGACAAAATAATGCACACTGAATTCATTAAAGAACAACACAAAGAATTATGTGATGCAACAAGTAAAATCACTAATGGATTAAGCGCTTATTCGCCAAAAATTTTGACAACGGAGCATACTGAAACAGGTTCTTTTTCTGACCCTCTGGCTTTTCTTGTTATGCTGCTCAATGGTGAGAAACGCAAAGTATTGCTACCAAACATGTCATTAGCTAATTATCTACAATATAAGCGTATTTTTTTTGGAAAAGAGAGCCTGGAAATCCGCGGATCAACAAAATCAAAATTTGGGGCAATTATTTCTATTAAAGAATATTCACCCTCAACATACCCTGGCATGCTAGATGGTTTTTTACAGATTCCATATGAATTTATTTTGACTCAGTCTTTTTCTTGCAATTATAAATCCAAAGCAAAAAACTCACTTCAGCAGCAGCAACGAAGAATGCAACAAGCCGATGAAATAGCTCAATCACAAATTGTACAAATTAATGATGCATTGGATGATTTAGGCAGTGGTAAAATTGGATTTGGCGACCATCATTTTACGGTGATGTGTTTAGCTGATGACGCTAAAACATTAGAAAAAAATATCTCAACTGTCCAAGCTGAATTTGCAAACTTAGGCATTATTTCTGTTCGTGAAGACGACAACATGGAACCTTGTTTTTGGGCGCAATTACCTGCAAATTTTCAATATATTGCACGTAAATCAACGATATCAACAGCAAACTTTGCAAGTTTTGCGTCGTTTCATAACTATCGTCAAGGCAAGTTAAAAAACAATCACTGGGGACCTGCCGTAACTATTTTAGAAACCACATCAGGCACACCTTATTACTTTTCTTTCCATCTCAAAGATCTAGGAAACACTACAATTATTGGGCCAAGTGGCACAGGAAAAACAGTGACCATGAGTTTCTTAATGGCACAAGCGCAACGTTTTAAACCGCAATCCGTATATTTTGATAAAGATCGTGGTGCAGAGATTTTTATTCGTGCTTTAGGTGGTAGCTATACAGTAATAAAAAAAGGCATCTCAACAGGATTTAATCCACTTCAATTGCCTGATACACCGAATAACACAGCATTTTTACATGATTGGTTATGCCAATTATTACGAGAAAAAAGTAAAGACTTATCCACTGAAGAAGAAAAAACAGTGGGCAGAGCATTAAATGGGGTTTTAAAACTGGATCAAAAGCATCGCACTTTGCGTGAATTAGCAAATTTTTTGCCTGCAAATGACAACAATAGTTTAGGCGCACGTTTAGCAGCTTGGCATTCTAAAGGTGAGAAATCTTGGTTATTTGATAATGCTACAGATAGTTTATCACTGAATAATTTAACCATTGGCTTTGATTTAACAGAAATCTTAGATGATGAAAAAGCACGAACACCTGCTTTGATGTATATGTTTCATCGGATAGATTCTTTGCTTGAAAGAGGCTATCCAACAATTATCACCATCGATGAAGGATGGAAAGCACTTGATGACCCGATTTTTATTCCGCGCAT
Source organism: Gammaproteobacteria bacterium (assembly GCA_030430875.1). Classification (GTDB taxonomy): domain Bacteria; phylum Pseudomonadota; class Gammaproteobacteria; order Pseudomonadales; family JAUIKI01; genus JAUIKI01. Next base: position 2,340 of record JAUIKI010000141.1, read on the forward strand.
TAAAAACTGGGAAAAGACTATTCGAAAGTTAAATGGAATTTTAGTTTTTGGGTCACAAAGTGCAAATGATGCAATCAATAGTGCTGTGGGTGATGCCATCATTGAACAAAGTCCAACACAGTTATTTATGCCAAATTTAAAAGCAGATAAAGCTGCTTATTGCACTGGATTTGGATTAACAGAAAAAGAATATGAAATCATTAAATCTCTGCCAGATAACTCGCATTGTTTTCTGATTAAACAAGGAAGTAGTTCTGTTATTGCAAAATTAGATATGTCAGGCATGGAAGACGAAATTGCTATCCTGTCTGGTCGTGCTGAAACGGTCAATCTTTTAGATAGCATTCGTGCTGAAGTCGGTGATTCACCAGAAGATTGGCTACCCATTTTTTGTCAACGGAGGAAAGAGCTATGAAGAAGTTTATTACTTTAGCAATATTATTACCTGTTACGACTATATCACAAGCAAATCCTTTTTTTGATATGTTATCGGGTATGTCAGGAGGAGGTGCTATCCCCGTGCATGATAATGAAGTGATGAATGCTGTCTATGGTGTAGCAGGAATTAATTTTGATATTTCTAAGACTAGCACTGATAATTTAATAGAATTAGTGGCTCAAAATGCGCAGTTAGAGAAATTGATTTCCATATTAAGTGGCAATTATGAGTATGGAAAACTAGCAAACGATAATTTCCAGCAAGAGGCCAGGCGATATGCACCTGAGAATTGGGAAAATGCACTAGAAATTCTTAGTTCAGGAAAAACATTGGGGGATCGAACAGCCTATTCAGGATTTAAAGACACCTATTCAAAGCGCTATAACGATATGGCAGGATCAATCACATATGCTCTAAGTGATGATAATGCCTCATTGCATGATGAAAATATCAATACAGCTGCCGCATCCTATTACATTTCTGAAAAATCTTACAATCAAACGGAAACGCGCTTGAAGAATGTTGAGCAATTAATGCAAGAAATTGATAATGCGGCTGATTTAAAACAAGCCATTGACTTGAATAATCGTTTATCTGCAGAAAATGCCATTTCGCTTGCAGAGGTGATTCGTTTACAAAGCGTGCTTCTTAAAGTAGAAGCCAATGAGTTGCAGCAAGAAAATAATATTGTCGCTAACGAAGCAGAATTAATTAATTTTTAATTAAAATTAGATTATGGAGATTATGATGAAAAATATTCTTATCTTAATTACGATCATGATGTATTCAATGATATCTCATGCAGAAGACACAGGGATTCCTGTTAAAAACCCTGAAGTCAAAGCTGCTGTTGATGTTGTCGCTGGCATCAATGGGTTGATATTAGAGATTACTGGCTCACAGCATGCTGTGTTAGTTAATCAAAACGCACAGCTGAAAAAATTAATTTCCATATTATCAGGCAGTAATTCCTATGGAGATATGGCAAATAGCATACAAGAGAAAGATGCCAGACGTTATGCGCCTGCAAATTGGGAAGATTCATTAAAAATTCTTAATTCAGGAGGAACACTGGGTAACTTCACAGCTTCATCAGGTAAAAGTGCTTACACCCTAAATGATGACAATGCTAGATTACATGATGTGAATCTTAATACAGCAGCTGCATCCAACTACATTTCTGAAAATTCGTATAATCAAACAGAAACACGCTTGAAAAATGTTGAAAAATTAATGACAGAGATTGATAAGGCCACGGACTTAAAACAAGCGATTGATTTAAATAATCGTTTATCTGCAGAAAATGCTATTGCCTTAGCTGAAGTGATTCGTCTACAGAGCGTGTTACTTAATCTCAAAACCAATCGTTTGCAAAACACGAATACCATTGTGTCGAATGAAGCTAAATTAATTCAATATTAAATATAAATAATAATTTAAAAGGAAATCTCAGTCATGTTCCGATTCATTGTATTAGGATTTATTTTTTTAACTATCGTTAGTTGTGCGCATCGTGATTTAAAAGCACCATGCACGGATAGTTTTATGGCATCGTTTATAAAGAATCCCTGCGGTGAAAAACAAGCTGTTAATCCAACAGGCTGGTAAGAAAAATAGCGTATGGCTGAATCACCCACGGAAATAATAGCATTAGTCGAATCGACGATTGGAGACTTTGTAGAAGTTAGCTATCAAAATATGATGGCAGTTCTAGAGCCATCATTAACGATATTGCTTATTATTTTTACAATGTTAATTGGAATATCGGTTCTTTATAGCAGAATTGGAATGCCTGCTAAAACAGCCATAATGCTTTTTTTAAAAGCGGTAGTTGTCTATACGATTTTTACTCAGTGGAACTATTATGATGAATATTTTTATAAATTTTTCAATGAAGCC
>JAUIKI010000142.1 GCA_030430875.1 Gammaproteobacteria bacterium
CAAACATTTTTACCAGAAACTTTATATGCTCTCATGGTCTCGGAAATTGCATTGCAGCGAGGGCATCCTGAAATTGCAATTAATCACTATATTTATCAAGCTGAAAAAACCTCTGATCCAGGCATCGCTAAACGAGCAACAAAATTCGCTTTAACCACAGGTCTTGATGACTTAGTTTTAAAAGCAGCGAAGATTTGGTTAAAAGCGTCGCCTAATGAACCCACTGCTTATGAAATAATTGCACTACAATTAATAAAACAACGAAAATTCGATGACGCATTTTCTTTTATTGAAAAAGGATTGCTTTTACCCAATGGGCTTAACTTATCACCTATTGCTTATTTCTTTGGAGAGCTTGAAACAGATGAACAGAAAATTTTCATTGAAAAGATTGACGTATTAATCAATCAATATCCTGCTAGCACTCAACTAGCAACTGTCAAAATCATTATTTTCAAACATCGCAAACAGTATGAAAGCGCTATTACTTTAACCGAATTTTTACATGCTAATGATCCTAGCAATCCATCTTGGATTCTTTTGAAAGCACAATTATTAATAGACGCAGGCAAATCTGATGACGCGCTAGCATGGCTTAACATATCAGCAAAAAAAATGCCTAATAATGAAAAAATTCAACGTCACTATGCTGAAATTTTATATGAAAAAGATCAGCTAAAAAAAGCCTATGATATTTTTTCTGTCTTGCATACAAAATACCCAAATAATTCAGAATACGCATTTTCTTTGGCATTGATTTCTATTAGTGAAAAAGAATTTAATCAAGCAAAACAACACTTATTCACCTTGATAAAATCAAATCAACTTACTGATGCAGCTTATTACTATTTAGGATTGATCGCGGAAAATGAGAATAAATTCAATGAAGCTATAGAGTATTTCAAACAAGTTAAGAAGGGGCCGGACTTCTTGAATGCATTTAATCGACGCATGAATTTGCATGCAAAACAGAAACAGTTTGACCTAATCAGTGATGAGATCAAACTTGCTCGATCAAAATACAAGCCCTTTGAAATTAACTTTTATCTAATTGAAAGCAGCATTCTCTCTGAGTATCAATTTTATGATGAAGCGCATGAGAAGCTGACAGAAGCACTAAATAAATATGCAGGAAACATTGATTTATTGTACTCGAGAGCACTGCTTGCAGAGAAACGTAATAACTTAGCATTACTTGAAAGTGACTTAAATGAAATTCTTGCTCAAGATCCAAACAATTCAGCGGCATTAAATGCACTGGGTTATTCACTGTCAAACATTACTGACAGACAACAAGAAGCCTATGAATTGATTTCAAAAGCCTACGAACTAAATCCAAACAATCCAGCTATTCTTGATAGCCTAGGCTGGATAAACTACCAACTTGGTAACTTGGAAAAAGCACTTGAGTTTCTGGAAGTCGCTTATGAGAAAATGCCTGATCACGAGGTTGCAGCACATTTGGGCGAAGTATTATGGGTGATGGGAGAAAAAGAAAAAGCAGACACTATTTGGAAAAAAGCTCTAAAAAACACGCCTGAAAGCTCTGTAATACTTCAAACCATGCAACGTTTAAAGTGAGTTTTTTGTGCAATTTGTAATTAAACATATACTTTTTTATGGCTTAATTCTATCTAGCTTAAATGCTTGTTCATTTTTCTCATCAAATCTTGCTGTAACGCCTCAGAATGAAACCTGGCTGTCGAAACGTAATAAAATTGAATCACTCACACATTTTCGCTCGATTGCTAAATTTAAAATCCAGTATGACGATGAACAAACCAGCGGACTAATGAATTGGGTAAATAAAGGAGATAACTATTCAATTTTCATCAGTGGCCCGATTGGAAAAATTCTTGCAAAGATCATCAAAACTGAGCAGTTAGTAACATTAAATGTTATTGATGAATCAGAAGTTTCTGCTCCAACAGCCGAAGAGCTTTTAGAAAAAAGCCTTGGTTGGAGCCTACCAATTTCTGGTCTTGTATATTGGATTAAAGGGATTCCCGATGCTAATTTTGATTACACGCTAGAGTTCAATAAAAATGGCTACTTAAACTTCATCTCACAACAAGGATGGGAGATAAAATTTTTAGCATACTCAAATCATGAGAACTATCAGCTTCCTAGAAAAATAGTTTTATCACAAGAAAACATTACTATAACCATTATTATCAAAAGTTGGGATAGCCTGAGCTGAATAATGACAGAAATATTAAGCTTGCCGGCACCTGCAAAGCTCAATCTTTTTTTGCATATCACTAACCAACGAATAGATGGTTACCATGAGCTACAAACTATATTTCAACTTATCTAACTAAGTGATCAATTGCGTTTTAAGCAACGTAATGATAGAAAAATAGTGCTGCATTCTAATTTAAACATCGATTTCCCCGCAAAAGAAAACCTGGTTTATAAAGCCGCTTATCTATTACAGCAAAAGACTCAATGTCAAAAAGGTGCAGATATTTGGCTTGAAAAGCATATTCCTCAAGGCGCAGGATTGGGAGGAGGGAGCTCAGATGCAGCAACGACACTACTTGGACTTAATCATTTATGGCAGACAAATTGCCCTATAACTAAATTACAAAAGTGGTCATTGGTTCTGGGGGCAGATATTCCATTTTTTGTGTTTGGACAGAATGCCTGGGCAGAAGGCATCGGAGAAAAGCTTGAAGCCATTAATCTGCCACATCAATGGTTTGTTTTGCTGGTGCCAACCTGTCAAATCAACACTCAACAGGTTTTCACAAACCCTAAATTACCTAGAAATTCAGCGAAAATCACTAAACAAGGTTATGAAGCCGGCAATATTTCAACAAGAAATGACTGTGAGTCTATTGTTTGCGAGCAAAATGCAGCAGTTTTTGATGCGCTAAGCTGGTTGTCTCAATTTGGTAAAGCGAGATTAACAGGGACTGGCGCCTGTGTTTTTTTATCGTGTGCAAGAAAATCACAGGCAGAAACCATCAAAAAAACAGCATTAGCTGAAAATCGTCACATAATCTTGGCAGAAAGTGTAAATTTTTCTTTAGTTCATCAAGTCCTGGCTTTATAATATTCGCCTCAATTGGGGTGTCGCCAAGCGGTAAGGCACAGGGTTTTGATCTCTGCATTCCCAGGTTCGAATCCTGGCACCCCAGCCAAATTTTCCATTCTACATTTTTACGCTTGTCGCTTTAATGCAATGGTCTCAAATACTAGCATTTTTTCCGTGCGTCACTTATACTGCTGTTTGCGTATTTTTTCCACTATATCAGTGTATTTTTCGCTCCAATAAAGTGACCCTTAATAATTGATGATAATCAGTTAGTAACGTATTTTGCATAGTTAGATCACCAGAAAAGACAATTCAAAACCTATTAAAAGGAGGCTTTAAATGCTTAAAAAAATAACAATAGCCGTTGCAATGGCCGCAACACTTTCATTGGGTTTTAGCTTCCAAACTCATGCTTATGAGCGGGAAAGCTATCCAGGCGCTAGCTGCCAACCATCAGATAACACTTGGTGGAAGGATGTGAAGTGGAATCCTCATGGAGGAATTATTAATTATAAGGTTAGCGTAAGTTCTGAGGATAATTTATTAGTTTATTGTCCGGTCAGACAAATCAGCGGGAAAACAAAAAAGGTAAGAGCTTGGTTTGTTATGAGAAATCGACTTCACTCACTGGGAAATCGCGTGCGATGCACGCTGCAAACACGCTTTAAAGATAGTAAAGGTTATAGCTCTGCCAGTGCAACAGTATCTTCTGCAGCAGCGGTATCAGGGGTATGGGAGCTTGTTGCAACTCCCTTTATCAACCAAGTGAATAGTGGTTATACCTATATTGTCTGTAGTATACCTCCAGCAATAGACGATCTTGTTGGTACACCTGGTTTATTATATTACACCATTGAGTTGGCTGAATAACTGATAAAAAATAATTAAGAGGGCAAATAACATGAATCGATTTTCACTACTTATGCTAGGCATGATTCTGGCAACTATTAGCACAACCACACAGGCTTCTTCTTTTAAGTTCTATGAACCAGCCGGGACTATTTGCAAGCCTTATTTCGATTTTTTTCAGACGCCAGATAGGGCCTATAAAATTGAGATGGGAATGATATTTAATACCGGTGGCAGTCCGATAACAGTCATTTGTCCTATTTTTCAAGATAATAAAGACTCATACCGTGGACAAGGCAAAGTCACTGTGCGCATGCTAGACCGCCACAGCAGTGAAGATATTGAGTGTGAAATTACGACTAGTTTACCTGCAAAAGAAGATGAACCTTTACCTAAGGAAGAAATAATTTCGTCAGCAACCGATGAAGAGCCTAATGATCCCGCTGACCATCGCACAGTCACGTCAAAAACAACGCTTGAGCAACATACGCATGCTTACATGTTATGTACCATTCCGCCAAAAGGTGAAGGCTATTCAGGTCTGATTGCCATTGGTCCAACCTACTTAAGAAGTAACGATGAGGATTATGTAATTAAAAATCATCGAGAATATCAGTCTGGATCATATTGCCGAGCATCGAATGGTGAAGTGAAAACTAGAATCTATGCGGGTATTTTTTATAATCCAGAAACCCAAAAGGATTTATTAATTTATTGCCCAGTTAGTCAATTTAGAGACCAAAAGAAAAATCATTATTACGTTAACGCAAA
>JAUIKI010000143.1 GCA_030430875.1 Gammaproteobacteria bacterium
TGCATCTCCCATATTTCCCTAACACCTTTAGAAATACGTCTTGGAATGGTTGTTACCTGATGCTGAGCAAAAAGTTCTTGAGTGACAGATCGATGTAAATGACTCATCAAAGGCTGTTCATTTGGCAATGATTTACGGATAGATTCAATCACACAAGGCCAAAGCATGACTGCAAACAAAAAAACTGGGGTGACAGTTTTGCCACTTTTTAGTCTGTTTTCAGTGTTTTTAAGTGCAGCGACAACAAAATCATAGTTATATTTTGCATGATCTCCCTTGAACAATAATGGGTGTGTTTTAGGGAATATTTTTTCAAATAGTTGATAGTCAATCAATTGTTTAAATGTGGTAAAACTGCAATCTGATAAGAGCAATTTTAGTGTTTCATCAAACAGTCTTGCTGTTGGAACAGAATAGAGAAGATCGGCCTGATTTTTTATGGGCTTTGCAGTGGCTGAATCAAGGTTAAATCCTAATTTTGCAGCAAAGCGAATTGCACGTAATAGCCTAACAGGGTCTTCTCGATATCTCAGGTTAGGGTCACCAATCAATCGAATGCGTTTTTTATTTAAATCACTCATTCCGCCGACATAATCATGAATGACGAAATTATCTACTGTATAGTAGAGCGCATTAATCGTGAAATCGCGGCGTAATGCATCATCTTCAATGCTTCCAAATATATTGTCACGCAAAATTTGCCCTGTGTCAGAAATGGAGGCATGTTCACTCATCGTTGACTCATCATCAACTGGATGCTGCCCTCGAAAAGTTGAGACTTCAATAATTTCAGGGCCAAATTGCACATGCACTAAACGAAATCGTTTGCCGATAATCCGTGCTTGGCGGTTGAATAATTGCTTAATTTGATTAGGATGGGCATTTGTTGCCACATCAAAATCTTTGGGCTGTATTCCTACAAGCAGGTCTCTTACACTGCCTCCAACTAGAAATGCTGTAAAACCAGCATCAAGCAGTCGATACATAACTTTTAATGCTGCCTTGCTGATATTTTTACGAGAGATACAATGTTCTTGTCGAGGCACAAGAATTGGTTGATTTTTTATGTGGGTAGCCATCAGTGGTATTATCAAACTCATCAATTAGGTGAAAGCATTTTCACCGGTTAAAAAATTGCCAACTATTAATGTGTGAACATTTTCAGTGCCTTCATAGGTAGCGACAGTTTCTAAGTTAGTCAAATGACGCATTACATGATAATTAAAATCAATGCCATTTGCCCCCATTAATGCTCTGGTCTTTCGAGCTATTTTTAAAGCTGCATGACAGGCATTACGCTTTGCCAGTGATATCATTGCTGGGTTGATTGTTCCATTATCCATGGATTTTGCAAGCTCAAGGTGTAGGCATTGTGCTTTGGTGATTTCATTGTAGCAGTCAACTAACTCTTTTTGTATCAACTGAAAACTTGCTAATGGTCGGTTGAATTGCTTACGTTTTTTGCAGTAATCCAATGCAATTTCAAAACAAGCTTGTGCGCTTCCCATGGCGCCAAATGCAATGCCAAAACGTGCTTGGTTTAGGCAGGCTAGGGCAGTCTTTAATCCAGCTTGAGTGCCAGGAAGTTGTGCATCATCAGCAATAAAGCAGTTATTGAAAATGAGCTCTCCTGTATTAATTGCTCGCAACGAGCCTTTCTGTTGAATCACTTTTTTAGCAATATTGCTTTGATTTAGTTCAACCAAAAAACATGCAATGCCTTCAGTAGTTTTTGCCCAAATCAAACCAAAATCAGCTAGATTTGCTAATGATATCCAGGTTTTATGTCCAGTTAAGTGCCAGCCACCTGCGACTTTAGTTGCTGTGGTTTGCATGCCGGCAGGATCTGAGCCAGATTCTGGCTCAGTTAGCCCGAAACAGCCCATCATCTCACCAGACGCAATCGCTTTCAACCAATAATCTTGTTGTTTCAAACTACCATAACGATGAATGCAATACATGCAAAGTGAGCTTTGCACAGATACAAAAGTACGCAAACTACTATCAATTTTCTCTAATTCTTGACAAATTAAGCCATAAAACAGATAGCTCTTTTCCTGTCCGCCAATACATTTTGGCAAAGTGGAACCTACCATGCCCATTTTGGCAAGCTGCTTGTACCAACTCACAGGTGTTGTAGCATTTTCAAATAATGATGCTATTTCAGGCAAGGCTTGGCTTGCAAACTCGGCTATATCTTTCAAGTAAGCTGAGTCTTTTTCTGGTAAATAGTCTTTGTAATCAATAAGATATTTTGAAAACATAAGGTGAATTATTGGTTTATTTTTTAGGGAGATTAATTGTGGAGTGAATGAAATCAACTACACTAAATCAAGGGGTAAAATTATACCAAATATTTGTAGGAAATATGGTAGTTAAAATAGCTGATTTTATTACTCATCATAGATACAGTCTTTTATTTTTTTGTATGCTGTTAGTTATCTTGGCAGGGCTTGGCATGCGTGAGCTGAAAATTTCTGCAAATTATGAGGTGTATTTTGATAGTAATAACGTCTATTTAAAAGCACTTGAAAAAATTGAAGAAACCTATACGCAATCTGACAATGTTGGTTTTATCTTAACACCTAAAAACCAGACAGTTTTTTCAAAAGAAATTTTGACTGCTATTGATGAGTTGACGGAACTTGCTTGGCAACTTGATTATGCTAAACGGGTTGATTCAATCACGAATTTTCAACACTCTTATGCAATTGGTGATGAAATAATCATTGATAGCCTATTCAATCAGAGTATGAGCTTAACTTTAGAAGAGCTTGCTAAGCTCAAAGAAATTGCTCTTAATGAGCCTTTGTTGGTTCCTCGGTTAATCAATAGAGGAGCGTCAGTCACTGCTGTTAATGTTATTTTCCAATTACCTGGTATTGATGATAGTCAAGAAACGCCATTTATCGTCTCTAATGCAAAAAAGTTGCAGCATGCCTTTGCAAAAAAATACCCAAATATTGATGTTCGGTTGGTCGGTGTATTAGTGTCGAACAATGCTTTTACGTCAGTTGTCAAAAACGATTTGATGACACTTATCCCTTTATCTTTGCTTGTTATTATAATAGGCATTGGTTTTTTTACCCGCAGTGTTATTGGAGTTGTTGGTACAGTTTTCGTGATTGCTTTATCTATCATCACAGCGATGGGAATTGCTGGTTGGCTTGGAGTCAAAGTCACATCACCTGTAATGGTCAGTCCAAGCATGATTATGACATTGTCAGTTGCAGATTGCCTACATTTGTTATTTGGATTTTTTTACCATTTTCGATTAGGGCAAACAAAATTTAATGCCATAAAAAGCAGTATTCAATTAAATTTTAAACCGGTTGTTTTGACCAGCCTTACAACAGCCATTGGGTTTCTTTCATTGAACTTCAGCGATTCACCACCATTTCGAGACTTAGGTAATGTGGTTGCTGTAGGTGTTTTAGCTGCGATGTTTTTCTCATTAGTTTTATTGCCAGTCATTATCTTGATTCTGCCCATAAAGCAAACATCAGCAATTAATCTGCATCCTATAATTTCACAAAAAATTAGTCAGTTTGTCATTCAATATGATAAATATTTATTCATAGGTATTCTTGCAGTTAGTGCAATTTTATGTGCATTTATTTCTCGAAATGAGCTCAATGACGTTTTTCAAGAATATTTTAGTCAGCGTTTGGATGTGCGCAAAGATATAGAGTATAGCAATCAACATTTAGTGGGTATAAATCAAATTACATATTCAATTCCATCAGGTAAGCCCGAAGGAGTTAGTGATCCGGATTATCTTTATAATTTGAGTAAATTAGTTACTTGGTTTCAATCTCAACCAAAAGTAGTGCATGTAAGTTCGTATATTGATGTTATAAAAAAACTCAATAAAAACATGCATGAAGATGATCAAAATTATTATCGAATTCCCGATAATAAGGCATTAGCAATGCAGTATTTATTTTTATACAGCTCTTCATTACCACTGGGTTTGGAATTGAATAATATGATTAGTTTCGATGAATCAGCAACGAGAGTGGTTATTGAGCTGGGTAAAATATCAAGTCAAGAGACTTTGGAGCTTGAGGGAAAAGCTACGCAATGGATGCAAGAAAATCTACCCAAGGAAATGCAAGCAACAGGTTCCAGTACGCATGTTTTATTTGCTCATATTGGGCAAATGAACATAAAAAACATGTTAGAAGGAGTAATGATTGCACTGTTACTTATTTCTGCAATATTAATTTTCGCGCTAAAATCCTTTAAATATGGAATGATTAGTTTGATTCCAAACATTCTTCCTGTTGCCATGGCCTTTGGAATATGGGGGCTTGTTATTGGACAAATTGGTTTGTCATTATCAGTTGTTGCTGGCATAACCATTGGTATTGTTGTTGACTACTCAGTGCATTTTTTAACAAAATATCTCAAAGCAAAGCGCGAAGATCAATTAAATACTGTAGATGCTGTCAACTATGCATTTAATACAGTTGGTTATGCAATCTTAATCACGACAATTGTTCTTGTTATAGGGTTTATGGTTTTAGCTTTATCACCATTTAAGCCAAATTTTGATATGGGTATTATGACAGCTATTACCATCTGTCTTGCTTTAATCGTGGATTTCTTGTTTCTGCCTGCAATATTGCTATTATGGGACAAAC
>JAUIKI010000144.1 GCA_030430875.1 Gammaproteobacteria bacterium
CTGGGATAGAAACATTCCCGCTTGTTCAACTTGCCACAGCGCAAGTGGTATGGGCGTAGACAAATTCCCGCGCCTTGCGAGCCAACAAGCCGATTACTTACAAAACCAACTTCATGCTTGGAAGAACGGCACACGTAGCGGTGATCCGCTCAATATGATGGGCAGCATTGCGAAAAAACTCACCGATAAAGAAATCGTGGACGCTTTTGTAAAGCTTGCCACTGAACTTGAATACGACCCTTTTGGAAATAGACAAAAGGTGAGCAAAGTCACCAAATATGCCACACCAATTCGATTAATCGTTAACGATTTTTCTAACGATACGTTAGTGAATGACAAAAAACCATCCGAGCTGGTTGATGAGTTACTACTGAATATTGCAGAGCAAACAGGGTTAGATATCAAACGCATTGATACACAAGATGGTTCGGAAAATATGCTGGTGGTATTTCTGGTGGAAAAATCACGTCAACAATTCTTGGCACATGTGCAAACACAACAAGAAAATCAGTCTTCTTCAAATCTGATTTACACAAAAAACCTAGCAATGCTGGAAAAGCAATTAGTGAGAAAAGACTCGCGTTGCTTTACAACGATATACAATCATCCAAGAAATTTTAATATCATCTCATCAACGGTTATCATCTTTCTGGACGACGCCAATATCGCATTGGGTTGTGTGCATGAAGAAATCATTCAAAGCCTCGGATTAACAAATGATCTCCGCGAGCTTGAGCCATCAATTTTTAATGATAAAAGTCCGTACGAAGCCTACACACCGCTGGATAGTTTGTTCATACAACTGCTATATGACCCAAGAATAAAATCAGGCATGACTGCACATGAATTAATATCAATTAGCAAAGAAATTGTAGCTGAATATCGCGCACAAAATAAATTGGAACAGCTGACAAAAAGAGTGTATCAACCTTGACTGGAGGCGATAACGATTCTTGAAAATATAATGTAGTCCGTATGCTGTGTTTTCTTATCAGCATCAACGCCAACACATTATATTTTTTTGAATCCTGAAAATTTAGGTAATTTTCAGGAACGGCGACTTTCGCATAAAATTATTTCATCACTAAAAGGAGAGCAATATGTCTGATTCAACAATAAAAACTGCAAAGGAACTAGAAATTGAAAGATTAAAGGCCGGAGTAGAACGAAATCAAGAGAGGGTAGAAAACTCTGCGTGTAATAAACACGCTTCTCGAGATTTCACCAACGTTGCTGGTAAAGGCAACTCAATTTTAGCCAAAGGCGAGATAAAAGCCAAAGGAAGCGCAGGAGCAGGAGCTGGAGAAAATCTAGATCTAAAAATTACCCCTGAAAACCTTAAAATTACCACTGAAGGGCTAGATGGCTCCGTTAAGTTTGGTGGATCTATCGGTCGTGCTTTTGAAAAAGGCTATGCAGAGGGTGATGTTGACGCAACCGTCTCAGCTGCAGGAAGCTATAAAGATGGAAAAGATGTTAAAACCACCACCAAAGAGTCAGTATCAGGCAATCACTGCGATCCTAATGCCTATAAAATGCAACAGCAATACCTGGGAGAATCAAAAGCTAAGCTTCTTAAAGTCGAAGCTCAAAAAGATAACTATGACACGGCAATGCAACAAATTAAAAGCACTGGCACCAGAGAAAATCCCAGCACGATTCAAACTGATAATGACTGGATTTTCAAAGATGCCGTCAAAGCGACACAAACAGACAATGCTGGTAATCCTGACCCCGACGGCAAGTGTTTGAAGATCGAGCATGAAGACGTCTGGGGGACCAGCAAATCGATTAATTGTAGTGGCGGTCTTGAAAAAAGCCTTGACGATATCATCAGCGAAAACACAACCAGCGAAGAAAAATCCACGCAAGTTGCAAGCAATGCGCTTGATGATGACATTGTGACAGACGAACTATATGACGACGTCTTTGAGGCAGACGCAAAAAAACAAGAGCTCTCTAACGATCTTTCCATTGGCAAAGAAAATGACAGCATTGACCTCGGATAAATTGCTAACTTTTCCTACTTCACTATAAATCATCATGCTTTATAGTGAAGTGCTCCTGAATAAATATGAGACCATTGCAGAAATAGAAATAATAACGAAATCACTCTTATCTTAATCACCAGCTTCATGGTGTTTTTTGTGTTGATGTTGTTATCCATTCCCCTCAGCCAACTGTGGGATTATGGATTGACTGATCAAAATATTGTGTATTTAACACATTATTTTGCAACTTATTTTCCTGAATTCACGACCTGGACTGGCAAATATTTTCAATGGCTAATTTCAGGTAAATCGTATATCCCTTATTTTCCTTTCATTGGATTCATCAGCGTGTTAGCGATTGGCCTAATAAGAAACCCATATTCTTTCGCCAAAAACACCTACGGCTCAGCACGATTTGCTCATCAACATGATGTTAAAAAAATGGGGCTGCTTGATGGCTTTTTAATGGTGCTGGGCTCTTGGAATAATAAATTCTTACAATTACCTGAAACATTGTCTGTGTTGTCACTTGCCCCTCCCGGAACCGGTAAAACCGCAGCGATTGTGATTCCAACGATTTTGACCGCTGACAAGGTCAGCTTAATTATTAATGATGTCAAACCTGAACTTGCTGATATCACCAGCGGCTATCGCGCCACAAAATCCCGCGTGTATCGTTTGGAATGGGGCGCTGAAGATAACGCCGATCAAGGCATTTTCTATCCCAGCTGGAATCCACTCTCACCCGGTTGCATGCCTCAATCATTATCCAAACGTGATTTATACATTGATCGCCTCACCAATGTCTTAGTTGAATCATCTGGAGGTGATGGCAACATGGACTATTTTAAAAACAAAGCCAGGGCATGTTTGTCAGGGTTAATGCATTTTCTGGTGGACCGATGTCAACAAAATAAATATTCGATACTTCCAAGATCATATACTGGTAAGGAGCCGTCCATTCCCATGCTGCAAGATTGGCTCACCATTGGACAAAATCAAGCTCAGGAAAAAGGGAGTAAAGATCCGCTCAATGCGTTGCTAAAAGCTGCGATAAAAGAATCCCAGCAATTCAATTATAATCCCCGTATCATTAATGAACTCACTGAAGTTGTTAGCACTGCTGACAAAGAGCGCGCTTCCATCATCTCTGTGATGAATGAAGCATTGAATATTTTCAAAAACCGCGCAGTGCGCGCACGCACCAGCCATAGCGACTTTGCATTTGCTGACCTGCGAGGAGTGAAAAACCCTCAAACTGGTGAGTGGCAACCAGTCACCGTTTATATCTGCGTAAATCAGGAAGACAATCGCACACTGAGTAAAATTACCGCCCTATTTTGTGAAGCTTTATCGGCTTATCTTATTGCCAACCCGCCAAACAAAGTGACTGATGATGGCAAAGAGTTGGGGCCTTTTCCTGCTGCTTTTATTCTCGATGAATTTCCACAAATGCCCAAACTGCAAGCTCTCATTGATGGGCCTGCTGTTGGACGCGGCCAGAAAGTTTCTTACCTAATGATCGGCCAAGATATTGGACAAATTGAGGAAAAATATGGCAACGAAGGTGTGGAGACATTGTTATCAACCACCGCAGCGAAAGTTATCTTACCTCTCAATAATGAAAAAACTGCACAACGGTTTTCTGACATGGTGGGCAAAAAAACCATTATTACTAAATCCAAAAGCATGCAAATGACTAATACATTCAATCCCAATATCACCAAATCGGAATCTGGAATTGAATTGATTAAGCCTGAAGACTTTCTCTCCATGCCTGCAGGCAAACACGTGGTGTTGTTTCAAAAATATTTAAATCGTCCCATTTTGTGCGACACACCCATGTATTTCAAAGACAAACGACTTAAATCGTTAGTCGCCACAACATTCGGCGGGAAAATGGATATTGCTCCACCCATGCCTTTCAATCCAACAAAAATTACGTAAAATTCAATAAAAACTGAAGCTTGACATCATTCAAGCTATTTTTCACATTAACTTCTGTTCAAAAACCCTTACAATATGCAATATTCATTATCCAATTCAACATCACAACATGTTCACCAAAACATTTCATCAGTGGATTAAACAAGAGGTTTCATTGCTTGACCCAGCGATTACTGACATTCATTGCCAAGCAATCACTGGCGATGCCAGTTTTCGCCAATATTTCAGAGTGATGTGCGGCAAAAAAAGCTTCATTGCAGTGTCTGCACCACCTGAGCTGGAAAATTCAACCACATTCATTGACATTGCTAATCATTGGCTAGCAAAAAACATTAATGTTCCTCATATTTTAGCCTATGATTTGAAACAGGGATTCTTGTTGCAGTCTGACTTTGGTGATCTTCAATATCTAATTGCACTGGAAAATTCTTCTGACCTAAATGCACTTGGAAATACGCTGTACTCAAAAGCCATTGACGCATTACTTGTCATTCAGCAAATTCAAGATCAACCACTTCCAAACTATGATCACGCATTACTTGAACGCGAAATCTCATTATTTGACGAATGGTTTTTAGAAAAATTCCTGCAATTATCTTTATCTGCAGATGACCGAGCTTTGCTAAAAAAAACGTATCAGCAACTCATTGCCATGGCACTTGAACAGCCAACTGTTTGTGTCCACCGTG
>JAUIKI010000145.1 GCA_030430875.1 Gammaproteobacteria bacterium
TGTTACTTCTGGATTCAACTCAACCAACCATTGTTCTTGTTCTTTTTTAACGATAACATCAGGCGATTGGTAATCTGATGTGTTATCTGAATAGATGGCTCCTGGGTTTGGTGTTAAATGTCGAATAATTTGAATGGCTAAACTAAGTTCTTCTTTTGTTATTTTCAACAATGATAAAAGTGAATCAAAATCTCGTTTGGCAAAAACTTCCAGGTGTGAGTCAACAATTTTAATAGCAGGTTTTAATCCGGGGGTTGTTATATCAAAATGAACTAGCTGTAGTTGCAAACATTCTTGTAAATTTCTTGCACCCACGCCGGGTGGATCAAGCTGCTGAATTTGATTCAAAATAACGTTAACTTCAGATAAGCTTACGTCTAACTCATTAGAAATATTTTCAGCTATTTCTGATAGCTCTGTTTGTAGATAACCATTTGTATCAATACTATCAATAATGGCTAAACCTATAATCTGATCAATTTTTGAAAGTGGTAGTAAGTTTAGCTGCCAAGAGAGATGTTCTTGTAATGATGAGCTGATTTGATCAGCGATATGCTGACCTACTTCAAAGGATCCATCATTAGAAGAATCATTAGAAATTTGTGAGTCATAAATTTCATCCCAGCTACTATCAACAACCAGTGTTTCAGGAATATCTTGCTCCCAACTTTCAACTGGATTATCAAGGTTATATTGATCTATTTCATTTATCTCTTCTGCTGATGTGAAAGAATCATCTTCATCATCGTTGTTTTCTGAGCGCTCAAGCAAAGGGTTTTCATCAAGAATGGTTTGAATTTCTTTTTCTAGCTCCAAGCTTGATAATTGCAATAGCCGAATTGCTTGTTGAAGCTGAGGAGTCAGACGAAGTTGTTGAGATAATTTTAGTTGAAGTGATTGTTTCATATACTCTACTGCATTGATAACTGCATATGAGCAGTTACTCTAATTATAGCGCTGATTTATCCATTCATAAACTTAATTACACCCAATCAACCTGGGACGTTGAATTTCACTAGAATATAAAGTTCTCACCTAAGTAAACTTCTTTAACTTGTTGATTTTCAATGATTCTATCAGGACTACCTTCCATTAATACGTTACCATCAAAAATGATATAAGCATGATCACAAATCTTTAATGTTTCAGCAACTTTATGGTCTGTAATCAAAATGCCAATATTTTTCTGGGATAAATGTTGAATTAATCGCTGGATATCAGTGACAGATATTGGGTCAATTCCAGTAAAAGGTTCATCAAGCAATAAAAATGTCGGTTCGCAAGCAAGTGCTCGAGCAATTTCAACACGTCTGCACTCACCGCCAGATAAGCTCATTCCAAGGCTGTTTTTCAGATGAGTGATATGAAACTCTTGCAGTAGTGATTCCAGTTTTTCCAATCGCTCATGTTTATTTAAATCATCACGCAACTCCAAAATGGCCAAAATATTATCTGCAACAGTCATTTTACGAAAAATGGATTTTTCTTGTGGCAAATAGCCAACACCTCTACGAGCACGTTCGTGCATTGGCATTTGGGTAATATCTTCTTGATTCAAGAAAATCTTCCCTTTCTCTGCATTAATTAGTCCAACAATCATATAAAAACAGGTTGTTTTTCCTGCACCGTTGGGACCAAGTAAACCAACTATTGTCCCTCGTTCAACATTTAATGAAATGTTTTTAACGACAGGTCGTTTTTTATAGCTTTTAGCTAAGTCACAAGCTTTTAAGTATTCTTTTGAGTTCATTTCAGAGTTTTAGGTTGTATCACCATGTGCACACGCCCGGATTGTTTACTGGAAGCATTGATGTGTTTTTTATTTAAATCATAGGTGATCTTTTCACCTTGAAATGTATTACCCTCTTGCTCAAGTCTGGCGTTTTGCTTTAAATTAATTCGCTTATTTTTCATGTCATATTCAATGCGCTGAGCAGAAGCAAAAACCATTGCTTTATTTTCTGCAGGTTTTTGCTGATATTTAGCTGGCCGACCTTCAGCAAGGACTCGCTCAAATGTATCTTGCTGTTTTGTATAAAAAACAATGATCTTATCTGCTTTAACTTGTATGCTACCTTGCTTCATTACAACATTTCCAAGATAGGTAGCAGTTCCTGATTTCTCATTAAAAGAGATAGAATCAGAAACAATATTAATTGGTTGATTTTGATCATCAGGTAGTGCGAAAATATTTGACGTGCTAAAAAAAAACGTTAACAAAAACAACTGGCGTAACATAATTTTGCTCCTAATCATTTAACGCGGCATGTGAATGCCTTTTACATTAGATAGTAATTTTATTTCTTTTTGAGTTAAATCAACTTTCATGCCATCACCAGTGGTCCTGTCATAAAACGTGGTGATTGTAACTTTTTTATCAGTTTCAGCAAGCTCATTAAATGGATAAATTGTTAACCATTCGGTTAATGCGTCAAGCTGTGCATCTTGATCATCTGTTTGACGGGTTAAATGCACCTGTTCCCATAAATTAATTTTTTCGCCTTCGTTGAAGACTTCACCTTGATTTGCAGTTAGACGCCACGGAATAGAGTTTGTTTTTGAATACACAATTAGTTGTGGTTGCTCTAATAGAACTGTATCAATTTCGGCTGTTTGAGTCATTTTTTTAACAAGCAGTTCATACTTCAAATCACCTTCATTTGAAAATTGATATCCAGTAACTCCTGAAAGGATATAGTTTGGGTCCTCAGCTTTGTTTGCATTGCTATCATCATTTAATTGATTTACTTCCAATAACCAGACAAGTACAGAAACAGCCAATATAACAACCAAAAAAATCATGCTCCGCTTTAAAAAAAAATAATTGGACATCGCTTAGTTATTCATTTGTTATGATTTATAAAAGTAATAATGAATAGCATATTATTTTTCAAGCAAATCTAATAAACTTTTTTTAATATCATCAACATTTCCCACACCAACAAGGCGAGAAAATTTAGGCGAAGGATAAGAGCGTTGTTGATCTTCTTGCTGATAAAATGCAATTAAAGGTTCTGTTTGTTCATGATAAACAGCCAGACGACTGCGAACAGTTGCCTCTTGGTCATCTTTGCGCTGGATAAGCTCTTCACCAGTTAAATCATCTTTATTTTCATTCTTAGGTGGATTAAAAGTTTTATGGTAAATTCGGCCAGATGCCGGATGAATTAGACGCCCGCTCAGTCGTGCGATAATTTCCTGATCCTCCACCGCAATTTCAATAACATGATCAATTTTTATTCCAGCCTCTATGAAAGCTTTTGCTTGTGTAATTGTTCGCGGAAAACCATCTAATAAAAACCCATTTTTACAATCAGGCTGCTGAATTCGCTCAGAAATCATCATGATAATTAAGTCATCAGGAACAAGCTTACCCTCATTCATAATTGATTTAACTTGTTCCCCCATTTTGGTCCCTGATTGAACCTCTGCCCTGAGCATATCACCTGTTGAAATCTGTGGAATATTGAAGTGCTGACAGATAAATTTTGCTTGGGTTCCTTTGCCGGCGCCAGGCGCGCCCAATAATATAACTCGCATTAAAATCTCCAGTATTTTATTAAAAATCAATATGTAACATTACTATTTTAAAGTATTTTTTCAAAATTCATTCTGTTGCTATGCCACTGGAAAGTAGCATGCGAAGCAACGAGATGAACACACTATAAAAAAATAGACACGAGTAATATTCATCAAAGCTTGTTTTGATTTGTTATTGAGGAAGTATTTCAACCATAATCCTCACCTAGGGCTGCATTATACCCAGGTATCACGACAAAAGCTTCTGCTTAAACCTGTCAATTTTATTTCGTAACTTTGCTGCCTCTTCAAACTCGAGCTGTTCAGCCAGAGTAATCATTTCAGCTTCCAACTTGCTGATTTTATTATGTATATCAAAAATATCTTGATCATCTAGAACATCATCTTTGGCCATCTTTTCATCAAACAGCCTTTCGTTATTATCTTTGGAGCCAACTCTCGCCCCCTCCATAATATCAACGACTTGTTTTTTTATGCCACGTGGGCTAATCCCGTGCAGCTTGTTATGCTCAATTTGTTTCACACGGCGTCTATCAGTCTCATCTATGGCTCGACGCATGGAACCAGTTATTTTATCGGCATATAAAATTGCTTTTCCATGTAAGTTTCGTGCAGCACGTCCAATAGTTTGGATTAAAGAACGGTCTGAACGTAAGAATCCTTCTTTATCCGCATCTAGAATTGCAACCAATGACACCTCAGGAATATCTAAACCTTCTCGCAATAAATTAATGCCGACTAAAATATCAAATTTACCTAAGCGTAGATCACGAATGATTTCTACTCGTTCGACTGTATCAATATCAGAATGTAAATAACGAACACGGCAATTATGTTCGCGTAAAAAGTTTGCTAAATCTTCAGCCATACGTTTTGTTAAAACGGTGACTAAAATGCGTTCATCACGTTTAACTCGCAATCGAATTTCACTGAGCAAGTCATCCACTTGCGTTGTAGCCGGTCTTATCTCAATCTCAGGATCAATTAATCCAGTTGGCCTAACAATCTGCTCAACAATTTTTGCTGATTTTTCATTTTCATATTTGCCAGGTGTTGC
>JAUIKI010000146.1 GCA_030430875.1 Gammaproteobacteria bacterium
AGCATTTGAAGTTTAAAGTATGGGGTTACTCTATGTGTAAAAATATTTTAATCATGTTATTAATCCTACCATTGCTTGCTTGTTCCGATAGCAGCACGGTAAGTACGGCATCGGTGAATTTTGAGCAATGTCGACAAAACAGCTATTGTGAAGAATTAGAACTACAAAAAATGTCCTCGTTGGCCGACTATGATGTTTATCTACAATACGCTGGATTGTTTAATGTTATGAACGTAGAGCGTATGGAAATGATCAATCCAATTGATTACTCTGCAGTTAACATAAAAGAGTGTGCCGATATAAAAAACCCTGTGCTAGCGTCTCGCTGTCAATATGCAGCGAAGATAAACAGTGGTGAAATCACCAATTGTGATAGTGAGCAAGATAAAATTGAAGTGGAAGTAGGTGGTGAAAGTGAAAGTGTAACGCTTTCATTTTCACCGAAAACTAACTGTTTAATACAGTTGCTTCACTACAAGCCAGAATTTGAGGTTTGTGAGAAATTTTCAGACAATAAGAGTGAAAAAGAAGCTTGTGTAGATGCCTTGGTTTTTGCTACCAAAGATAAGCAGCTTTGTAATAGTGTTGCTGATCAAGCATTAAAACAACATTGTAATACATTATTGTTAACAGACTTGTCTCACTGTAAAGAGGCATCTTGCGTGGACGAATTTGAATTTATTCATGGTTTGAACGCAAATGTAATGAATAGTCTTGATTGCAGTGTCATTTCAAATGAAAACGCTGAAGCATTAAAGGCATGTGAAAGTCTTGTTGCTAAACATCAAGCGATGGAGAAAATAGATATTTCTTTATGTCTTGATAGAAAGTGCGTGGGTGCTATTGTGGATAAATATATTTATTTGAATAGTAAGGAAGTCAGTGATGAACCTGAGGCGGCTGCTGATAAGTTATGTTCAGATTTGGACAGCAAAGGTAAACAGCAATTTTGTCGAGCTGGTTTTTTCAGCCGATTAGCTGTTTATACAAATGATATCAGTTTTTGTGCTGATGACGATCTATCAGATCCTAAGTGTTTATCAATCTTATTAGCTGACTCTAACATTACTGATTTATCTTTATGCGAAACAGTCGGCCAGTATGATATTAAAAATCAAAAATTTTTACAGAAGCAATGTAGAAGAATTATTGGAAAAAATAAAGCAGCTGACGTGATGGACTTTGGTTTATGTCAAGGTGATTATTATTGTGAAAAGAAGGTATACGAAGCAATTTATCAAGTTAAACCCTATGACGTGAGTCGATGTGAAACATTCTCTGATGATTATGATGTGTCGAAATGTAAAGAAAAAATCACACAACAACAAGCAATAGATACAGGTGATCTTAGTGTCTGCGCTTCAATTGATTGTATAAAAGAAGCACTGGTTAATTTTGAGGGATCAATTGATTGCAGTCAGTTAGATGGTTTGAAAGATACGCTTGGTAATACTGATTTAGCAGAAATGCAAGCTGAATGTAGCGATTTTGTTCTGTTGAAAAATAAAGGTGATAATCTGGTTTTGGCGGAATGTATAGAGTTTAATAATGTTGATAGTAACTGCATCAAAGTATATGTGGATTCTAAGCAGCCTGATCAGTTGGATTTTAATGAATGTGATGTGATGTTTTTTGAGGAAGAAGCAGAGAATATTGGTTCTCAGCATTATTGTAAGGCACAAATGGCCTATAAAAAACAAGATTTAGCTGGTTGTTTTGCTACTCAATGCATTATCAATTTTTTTAATTTAAATATTTACTCTGATGAACGTTTAGATGAAATTGATTGCAACGTGATTCCACTTGAGAATATGACAGGTAATGGTCAGTCCATGCGTAAAGAGTGTGAACGGATTGTTTCTTCGAAGAGAGCAGTGTTATATAGTGATGTCACTGGTTGTAAAGATGACAGCTGTGTCGATAAAATATTGAATAATATATCAGAAAATGCTGCGCCTAAGATTTTAATTAATCAGTTGTCGCTGACTAACGATGAGAAAAAATATTTTTGGGATGCCGAGGATTTGGATTCATTTTTTTCTTATTCCGCAAAATTTAAATCTCAAACATTGGATCAGCTTAAGTCTGATAGTGTATTTGTACAATTAGCCAATGAGACTCAAGAAAAAATTATTCAACTTTGGCAAGCTAATGAAGTTGAAAATATTCAATGTGAAAAAATAGATGGTACTGTCTTCACATTCTTTTGGAAAAAGCCTATCCGACAATATTGTTTAGAAAAGAAAAGTTCATTGTTAGCCTATAAGAACAGCGATATTCGATTGTGTGGCGATGGACGCTGCATTAATGAGTTTTTCAATCATTTTCCAATAAACACATTGGATTGTTCTGAAATTAATGAAAAATTTACTGATGCTCACAATAAAGAGAGCATTAAGGATTATTGTATTGAAGTGAAAGCAAAGAAGTCTCAGCAGTAATGAGTGCTGCAATTAATTTTGATTGCAATAGTCTGATTTAATCAATAATTAACATTGAAAATATGCTAAATACTCTTCGCCAAATAGTACAAGAAGTCAATACAGCAAAAGATTTGTCAGAAGCACTGGAAATCATTGTGGAGCGAGTACGCGATGCAATGCAAACAGAAGTCTGCTCAGTTTATTTAGTTGATAGAAGCGCAAATCGATATGTGTTGATGGCAACCCAAGGCTTAAATAAAGGAGCAGTGGGTACGGTTAGTCTTGGTCTTTCTGAAGGGTTAGTTGGACTGATTGGTTTGCGTGAAGAGCCAATTAATCTTGATGATGCGCCGTCTCATCCTAATTATTATTATCTTCCAGAGACAGGTGAAGAGCCTTTTCATGCGTTTTTAGGTGTGCCCATTATTCATCAGCGTAAGGTGTTGGGGGTGTTGGTTGTTCAGCAACGACAAACACGAAGTTTTGATGAAAGTGAAGAAGCTTTTTTAGTCACTATGTCAGCTCAGCTTGCTGGAGTTATTGCGCATGCAGAGGCGAGTGGAGGATTTGCGCTGACTGGAAAGCCAACGTTTGATTTAAAATTCACAGGCATTTCGGGTGCTCCTGGAATTGCTATCGGTCAAGCTGTGGTTATTTATCCTCCGGCTGATTTAGAATCTGTTCCAGACAAAACACACACAGATGCAGATGTTGAATATCATGCGTTTTTGCAGGCTGTTGATTCTGTGCGAGATGATTTAATTCAACTTAATGAAAAGCTTAAAGATCGATTATCTCTTGAAGAACGAATGTTGTTTGAGGCTTATTTGCGAATTTTAGAAGATAATGTTTTTTTGGATAGCGTCAAAAAAGTTATCAATGAAGGTCAATGGGCTCAAGGAGCATTAAGGCAAGTCATACATAAACAAGTAAGTCATTTTAGTTCCATGGAAGATGATTATTTGCGTGAACGTGCGGCAGATATTCGTGATTTGGGTCGTCGAATTTTGGCAGCATTACAGCATGAAAGAACTAAAGAAATCGTATATCCACCAAATACAATCCTTATTGGTGAAGAACTCACGCCTTCAATTTTAGGTGATGTGCCAGAAGAGCGCTTGGCTGGAATGGTGTCATTGCGTGGCTCACGAAATTCACACATTGCCATTTTAGCGCGAGCAATTGGAGTGCCAACAATTATGGGCGCAATTGATTTGCCATTTACTCAACTTGAGGGCAAGGAATTAATCCTTGATGGCAATCATGGGGTAGTGCTCATAAATGTGTCGAGTGAAATTAATAAGCATTATCGACAATTACAAGAAGAAGAGCAGCAGCTTTCTGAAGGTTTGGAAGCATTGAAAGATTTGCCCTGTGAAACACCTGATTCGCATCGTGTGCCGCTTTGGGTTAATACTGGTTTAATGAGTGATGTTGCTCGTTCGCTTGATCGAGGAGCTGAGGGGGTGGGCCTTTATCGAACAGAAGTTGCTTTTATGATTGGAGAGCGTTTTCCCAGTGAAGAAGAGCAGCGAAAAATCTACAGAGAGCAGCTTGAAGCGTTTCATCCCAAGCCTGTCACCATGCGAACTTTAGATATTGGTGGTGATAAAGGACTCGCCTATTTTCCTATCCATGAAACCAACCCGGTTTTAGGTTGGCGAGGTATTCGAGTCACTCTGGATCATCCCGAAATTTTCATGGTGCAAATGCGTGCCATGCTCAAAGCAAGTGTTGGTTTGAATAACATGCGAGTGATGTTTCCTATGATTACTAATGTGGCTGAGGTGGAAGAGGCTATGCACCTTGCGCATCGCGCTTATTGTGAAGTTGTTGAGGAAGGGTTTGATATCAAAATGCCACCTATCGGTGTGATGGTTGAGGTGCCTGCAGCGGTCTATCAAGTCAGAGAATTAGCAAAACAAGTTGATTTTATTTCTGTTGGTAGTAATGATCTTACCCAATATTTATTAGCAGTTGATCGTGATAATCCTCGCGTTTCTTCCTTATTTCATTCTTTGCATCCAGCTGTATTAAGAGCGCTTCAACAAGTAGTTAGTGAAGCTCATGAAGAAGGAGTATCTGTAAGTATTTGTGGT
>JAUIKI010000147.1 GCA_030430875.1 Gammaproteobacteria bacterium
CCACGAGCCTTTGCTTTCCCAATATGTTTGGAATGCTCATTACGAACTTGTTGTAAACGCTCAACGTCCAGTTGTAATGCCTTGCGTTCTTCTTCAAGCTTTTGAAAAGCAACAATGTCTAACTTAAATCTACGCGTTGCAAGATGCTCCGCTAATGCGTGCAGATCAGTTCGTAATAATTTTTGATCTAACATAATCTATCCTTAATAACCGTTTGTTTTTTTGAAATATTTTAATTATCTATCGTTAATCTTTAAAACTGCCTAGCCAGCCACATACCCAAGAAAATGGCCAGGACTGTGAATAATACGCTCGAGAGAATATAAATCATAGCTACTAGAACGTGTTGTTGTTCTAGCAATTTCACTGTATCTAATGCGAAGGTTGAAAACGTCGTATAAGCGCCTAAGAAACCCACCATTAATGGTAAGCGCCAAATATCTTCGAGGTGATTTTTCTCTAGAATGAATACAAAAATTAATCCCATCAGAAAAGATCCAATAATATTGATTCCAATTGTTCCCAGTGGAAATGGCCTTATCGCAAATTTTTCAATGAATAAAGTTGAACCATAGCGCGCAACCGTTCCAAGTGCACCACCTACCGCCAAAATCAGCAATTGCTTCATTATCTTCCTTTTTTCATCATGATAACGTTTTGTAAAAGCTCTTAAGTGCCATTCTAAATTAGAATGATCTATTCTACAAAATTAAACGTCAACCTAGTTTAGAAAAAACATTAACGGAAGCAATTTTCCTTATATTCCTACGATTATTCCTAGCCTTCTTATAATTATTTCTGCTTGTAAGACCGCCTTTACTCCATCGATTATTAAACCGATATTTTTTATAGGTAGCATATAAATAACACGTTAGTCCAACAGTAAAACCTCTTATTTTTTAGTGTCGGTATCTAAGTTGTTATCGTGATAACGCCTTATAGGGGCTTGTAAATCCTGTTGTTTTAATTGGGCTAATTTTTCACTAATCTTGATTTCCAACCCAGATTTTTTAGGGGAATAATAACTAGCACCTTGCATTTCTTCAGGAAAATAATTTTCACCTGCCGCATAGCCTTGCTCATCATGTGCATAGCGGTATTTTTTACCGTATCCTAAGTCTTTCATTAATTCAGTGGGTGCATTTCGCAAATGCATTGGGACATCATACGACGGCCGCTGCTTTGCCTCTGTTCTAGCAGATTTATAAGCAGCATAAACAGCATTGCTTTTGGGTGCACAAGCACAATAGATAATTGCTTGAGCAAGCATTAATTCACCTTCAGGACTGCCTAACCGCTCATATGCATTCCAAGCATCAAGGGAAATCTGCAATGCTCTTGGATCAGCATTGCCGATATCTTCACTTGCCATCCTGATCAGTCGTCTTGCGATATAAAGAGGATCGCACCCACCTTCAAGCATTCTAACTAGCCAATATAGTGCAGCATCTGGAGATGATCCGCGAACAGATTTATGCAACGCTGAAATTTGCTCATAAAAAATATCGCCTTGCTTATCAAATTGTAAGTGTTTTTTCTGCAAAAGGCTTTTTAACAAATTCAAATCATTGACCATGTTTTGGTCGCTATCAATCAAAAAATCACCAAGCTGTTCTAGCAAATTAAGCGCTCGTCTTGCATCACCATCTGCCGCATGAATAACTGCGATTTTACAATCGTTGGAGAGTCGCATTGTAGATTCACTGAGCGCACGATCAATTATTTTACCAAGCTCATCATCGTCTAATACTTTTAGCACATAAACTCGAGTCCGAGATAACAATGCTTTATTTAATTCAAAGGAAGGATTTTCAGTTGTGGCGCCAATAAAAACAATGGTTCCATCTTCAATGTAGGGCAAAAATGCATCTTGTTGTGACTTATTAAAGCGATGAACTTCATCAACAAATAATAATGTATTTTTTCCAAGTGCTTTTGTTTGTATCGCTTTATCAATCGCTTGGCGAATTTCTTTTACACCAGATAAAACTGCTGATATTGACTCAAAAGGCAAATCCATTTCACTAGCAATGAGTTTTGCCAACGTGGTTTTACCAGTACCAGGAGGACCCCACAACACCATTGAGTGGGGGATTTTTAAGCGAATAGCTTCTCGCAATGGTTTTCTATCACCAAGTAAATGGTTTTGGCCAACAAACTCATCTAGCTGTTTTGGACGAAGGCGCACCGCAAGTGGTTGATAAAAGTCAGCTGAATTCGATGGCATAAGTATTCAATCATGATACAAAATAAAAATGTCTATGGCGTAGATGCTGAATCTTGAATCACATCCACACCATCTGGGGGAATAAATTGAAAATAATCAGAATCAATCTGGCTATTTTGAGAAATTTTTGTGAAAAACAATCGAGTTGTTTGACCAAGATCATCGGTCATTGTCATCTGAGTTAACATTTTATCCACAAAAAGCAACTCAAGCGTTTCGAAAAAATTCATTTCTACATTTGGCGTGAGTGTAAATTTCCAGGTTTGAGAGTTTTTTTGCTGCCCTTCAACACTATATTGATCTAAAAAACTATCCACATTGCCGCTTAATACTTGTATTGGTGTATTTTCAAATTGTTGTTGACTTGAACGCACTGTTACTTGCTCTAAGTCACGATCAAAAAGCCAAATTTTTTGGCCATCTGAAATCAATAATTGATTCAAAGGGTCGTTGGTCTCCCAGCGAAACAGATTGGGTTTAAGCAACGCAATTTTTCCATTGAGTGACTGCAATGAGTAACCATTTTCGTCTGTAACAATCTGCTGGAAATCTGCTTCAAAACTGGAAAGCTCTTGCAAAAAAGGCTTCAATTTTTTAGCCATTGTTTCAGCATGAGCCTGAAATGAATTTAATAAAAATCCAAATGCTAACAAACAAAACAGTTTAGTAACTCTCATAACTCTCCTGATTAACTCTTCTAGGATACTACTATAAGAGCTTTATCTACATCTATCAGTTAATCTCTCGCAGAATTAGGCACTAATACCTCGCGTGCACCACTTGAACTCATCGCGCTAACCAAACCTGCTGCTTCCATTGTCTCTATCATACGTGCTGCACGGTTATAGCCAACTCTCAACTTACGTTGTAATGATGAAATCGATGCGCGGCGTGACTCAATGACAAAAGCAACTGCTTCATCATATAACTGATCTTGTTCGTCATCACCCTCACCTTCAAGACCGCCACCAAATGCACCACCTAATTCAGCGCCTCCACCTAAGACTTCTTCTAGATAATTTGGTTCACCCAATTGTTTCCAAGCATCAACCACCCGGTGGACTTCACCATCACTGACAAAAGCACCATGCACACGTTCAGGCAACGCCGTGCCTGGCGGCAAGTACAACATATCACCTTGACCAAGCAATTGCTCTGCACCACCTTGATCTAAAATAGTTCTCGAATCAATTTTAGATGAGACCTGGAAAGCAATTCGCGTTGGAATATTTGCTTTGATTAATCCAGTAATCACATCAACTGATGGGCGCTGTGTTGCCAAAATCAAGTGAATACCTGCTGCGCGAGCCTTTTGTGCGATACGAGCAATTAGCTCTTCTACTTTTTGCCAACGACCATCATCATGTCAGCAAACTCATCAACTACAATGACGACATAAGGCAGTGGCATTAAATCAGGAGCTTCTTCAGATTCATCCCAACCAGCATCATCTGGTTTCCACAAAGGATCTTTAATGGGATTACCCGAATTTTGTGCTTCTTTCACTTTTTTGTTGTAACCTAAAATATTTCTTACTCCGAGTGCTGCCATTAATCGATAACGCCTTTCCATCTCTCCCACACTCCAGCGAAGTGAATTTGCAGCCTCTTTCATATCCGTAACAACAGGCGTCAAAAGATGAGGAATACCCTCATAAATTGATAGCTCAAGCATTTTTGGGTCAATCATTATCAATCGAACTTCATCCGGGGTCGATTTAAAAAGCAAACTCAAAATCATTGCATTAACACCGACTGACTTACCTGATCCAGTAGTTCCTGCCACTAGTAAATGTGGCATTTTTGCCAAATCTACGATAATTGGAAAGCCAGAGATATCTTTCCCAAGAGCAAGACTCAACGGAGAATTAGCATTGTCATATTCTGAAGAGGCAAGCACTTCCTTGAAATTAACCACTTCACGCGACTCATTGGGAATCTCAATTCCGACCACAGATTTTCCTGGTATCACTTCGACAACACGAACACTTAACACCGCGAGTGAACGAGCTAAATCTTTAG
Organism: Gammaproteobacteria bacterium; assembly: GCA_030430875.1. Lineage (GTDB taxonomy): Bacteria > Pseudomonadota > Gammaproteobacteria > Pseudomonadales > JAUIKI01 > JAUIKI01. The sequence continues at coordinate 4,249 of JAUIKI010000147.1, forward strand.
CGAGATTAGATATCTGACTGACCTTTACACCAGGTGCTGGCTGCAATTCGAATCGAGTCACAACAGGTCCTGGTTGAACTGCAACAACTTCTGCTAATACGCCAAAATCTTTTAATTTCAGTTCCAACAGTCTAGAAAGACCTTCTAATGCTTCAGTAGAATAGCCTTTTTGGCTTGTTTGGTCAGCCTGATCAAGTAAGCTCAATGGTGGCAACCCTGCACTTAAATCAGTAAATAGTCTGCCTTGTTTTTCTTTGTGTACTCGTGAACTT
>JAUIKI010000148.1 GCA_030430875.1 Gammaproteobacteria bacterium
GCATCGAACTATAATGCGCGTAATCGAGTCGCTGAAGTATTGGTTGATAAAAATAAAGCCTATTTGATTCGGTCTCGTGAAACAATTGCTGATCAGGTGGCTGGGGAGTCTCTCATCCCATTATGATTTACTTGGAAAAAATGCATGTTATTACGGTTTAGCAAAATGCATGGGTTGGGAAATGACTTCATGGTTGTTGATTTATTAAGTCAGCGCTTGAAACTATCTACCGAACTCATTCAATCACTCGCAAATCGCCACACAGGTGTTGGCTTTGATCAGTTGTTGATTGTGGAGCCTCCAAAATCATCACAGGCCGATTTTTTTTATCGGATATTTAATGCTAATGGCCAAGAAGTAGAGCAGTGTGGGAATGGAGCACGTTGTGTCGCACGCTTTGTTGTTAATCATGGCTTTACAGCAAAGCGTCAAATAGTGATGCAAACAATGAATGCGTCACTTACCATGCATGTGATGGACCATGATCAGGTGCAAGTTACATTTAATCCGCCAAAATTTTCACCGATTGATATCCCTTTAAATATGAGCGAGCAACAAGCTAGCTACCATTTGATAATTGAGCAGGAGTCATTAAAGGTTCAAGCACTATCAGTTGGTAATCCTCATGCTGTACTCTTTGTTGATGATGCTGATACAGCTGATGTGGCAAGATTTGGCCCGTTGATTGAATCGCACTCACTATTTCCTGAAAAAGTTAATGCGGGGTTTATGCAGGTTATGCAGCGAAATGAGATTAAGTTGCGGGTATTTGAGCGTCATGTTGGCGAGACAAATGCTTGTGGGTCAGGTGCTTGCGCTGCTGTTGTTGCAGGCATAAAAAGTGGGGTATTGGATCATGAGGTAAGAGTCCATTTACGTGGCGGTGATTTATTGGTAAAGTGGGACGGACAAGACAATAGTGAAATCATCCAAACTGGCCCTGCTGTTTGGGTATTTGAAGGGAAAATTCGCTTATGATAAAGACTAATCAATCTGCTGCAAGTAAGCAGGAAACCATTGATTTTATTGAACAAAATGAAGGGGTTGAAGCTGAGTCGACTTTATCGACGAAGTCTGTGGAAGCCTATTTGAAGCAACATCCAGATTTCTTTATTGGTCGTGAAGATCTGTTGGCACAATTGACTTTGCAGCATGATACCGGGGAAGCAGTCTCTTTGGTTGAACGTCAAGTTGGTGTTTTGCGAGATCGAAATCTCGAGATGCGTAATCGGCTTCGTGAGTTACTAGACACAGTGCGTGATAACAATCATTTGTTTGATAAAACCAAGCGCCTTAATCTTGATTTGCTTGATTGTGCTGATTTGGGAGCAGTTTATCAAAAAGTTATTGAGAGTTTTAAGAAAGATTTTCATTTCTCATTGTGTAGTTTGATATTGTTTACGGATAACGCTAAACAATATAGTGCTATTCGAGCAGTTTCTGTTGATGAGGCGCAAGAATATATTGCAAGTTTGTTGAAAGAAAAGCCAACGCTTGGTCGGGCTCTGCGTGAAGATCAATTGACATTTTTGTTTGGAGATTCAGCAAAAGATGTTGGATCAAGTGCTGTTGTGCCGTTGGGAGGAGAAGAACCAATGGGGGTGCTCGCAATTGCCAGTAAAGATGACCATCATTTTCATAGCAACATGGATACGCTGTTTTTAACCTATATTGCAGAAATGTTAACTCGAGTGATTACTCGCTATCTTAAGTAGCAACAAATGCCGTAGCGATTCTGAGTAGATGTCAAATACAGCAGATACATTGACTGATTATGTGACCCGCTTTCTGGATTATTTACGGCTAGAAAAGCAAGTATCCCCAAAAACTATCGATAGTTACCGCCGTGATTTATTAAAATTCACCACGTTTATTGGCGTTAATTTTGCTATCGAAGCTAACTCTCAAACAACACAGCATATTCGCGAGTTTATTGCTGCGTCACATCGTAAAGGTTTGTCAGGACGTACACTGCAACGATATTTATCCAGTCTTCGATCGTTTTTTCGATTCTTAATTAGAGAAAAAGTCATTAATCAAAATTATGCAGATACAATTTCTGCACCAAAAGCTGCTCGTAAATTACCTAGCGTGTTAGATGTTGATGAGGTTTCGCAACTACTATCTGCCTTGTCAGCAAAAATTGAAAATTTATCATGGATAGAGTTGCGTGATCTTGCCATGTTGGAATTATTTTATTCCTCTGGGTTACGTTTAAGTGAGTTAGTTAACCTTGATATTAATGACATAGATTTGCTATCTGGGATGGTGAGAGTCACCGGAAAGGGAAACAAAGTACGCGATTTGCCTGTGGGACAATATGCAATTAAAGCAATAAAAAGTTGGATGTTAATGCGTAATCAATTAGTCATAAATGATGAAGAGTGTGCAATATTTGTCTCGCGTGCAGGAAAGCGTATGCATGTGAGATCTGTGCAAAAACGGCTTGAGTCAATTGGGATTAAAAATTTTTCAACGCAAGGTTTGCATCCACACAAATTACGTCATTCTTTTGCAAGTCATCTCTTAGAATCCAGTGGAAATTTGCGGGCAGTGCAAGAACTCTTGGGGCATGCAAACATTTCAACGACACAAATATACACACACCTTGATTTTCAGCATTTGGCAAATGTCTATGATAAAGCCCATCCAAGAGCGAAGAAAATAATCGAATAATGATTAAAGTTATCACCTTTGATTTGGATAACACGCTGTGGGATGGCAATGCTGTGATTGTCAGAGCAGAGCAGGCACTGTTAGAGTGGCTTAAGAAAAATTCTCGATATTTATCCGATGCAATTTCAAATCAAATGATCGTAGCTGCACGAGATATTGCTTTACAAAATCAGCCTGAATTGATTCATCAGGTCACCGAATGGCGGCGCCAAGGTCTTCGACAATTGTTACAAACTTCAGGTCATCATCACGCCGAAGCGATTGAGTTAGCCGATGATGCATTGACAGTTTTTTTATCAGAGCGCCAGACAATGTCGCCGTATCCAGAAAGTGAAGTTGTTTTAAAGAAATTAAAACCCCGCTTTATTTTGGGTTCACTCACCAACGGCAATGCAGATTTGTCTCAAACAGCATTGGATCAATATTTTGACTTTTCATTTTCAGCAGAATCCATTGGATTTAGAAAACCGCATCCTGAGATATTTGAAGCCGTGTTGTCACACAATCAATGCCAAGCAGATGAGGTGATGCATGTCGGTGATCACCCCAAAGAAGATGTGTTAGCTGCAAAACAGGTTGGATTCAAAACGGTTTGGGCAAATTTAACCAATCAAACATGGCCTCACGATGAAACATTTGACTATCAAATAACAAACTTGCTAGATTTACTCAACATCATTGAATCATAATGTCACTTATCATGGATCCTATTGAACTGCTGACCTCTCGCGTGTCTATTCCTGTTTTAACAGAGCCTGGTCCGACTGCGTCTGACATTGAAACGATGATTAAAGCAGCAATACGAGCCCCCGATCACGGGCAATTACGACCTTGGCGATTTATGGTGCTTAATGGTGAAAACCGCCATCAGTTGGGTGATATTTTTCGTCAAACCATTGAAATGATTCAGCCGGATGCCACCGATGCAGTCAAACAGCGCTTTGCTGCAATGCCGCTGAGAGCTCCAACAGTGATTATTGTCATTGCCAGGATTGTTGAGCCACATAAAATTCCGGTGATTGAACAATTGATATCGGCAGGTGCTGCAGCTCAAAATATGCTTTTAGCAGCACATGCACTGGGGTTGGGTGCCATTTGGCGAACGGGTGAGATGGCTTATCATTCGCTAGTCAAAGAAAAATTAGGCCTAGAATCTACCGATGAAATCACTGGATTTATTTATCTCGGCACACCTAGTGGTAAAATAAAGCCAGTTCCGCAGCTTTCAACTAATGATTTTATGATGGAGTTGCCTGAAAATTAATGCAATGCTCTCATTCAAGCAAAAGCCTCCGCCTGTTTTTTAAAGGAGATTCAAATGGCAGGCTCATTCTCAATAGAAAACCAACATTACTTTGTTAGCAATCAAAGCTTTCGTACGCTTATGCAATAGTCTCGCATTGCCATTTATTGCAGTGGTCTCTGTTGATATATCTACTATCTAGTCAATATTCATTTATATTCATCAATATTCGTCTCGATATTCCTGATATGATTCTTAAATTGACTCTCTTCGATGTATTTAAAAACTAAGGAGTCATTCATGAAGCGAGTTCAATATATATTTTTGCTTACAGCAGTCCTAAGTCATTCTGTTTTTGCGGATGTTCGATTTACTACCCCTGAGTCAGATTCAGAAACCATTCCTTTGCGGCCACCGGCTGCCGAGTCTGAAAGGCAGGGTCCACTAAAAGCAGCAGCTGGGATAGCTAAGACAGTCCATTGGGGAAATGTATTTATTCCGACCATAGAGCTTCCCGTTGGAAAATATCAACTTTGGGACCCACTTCGTGACAACCGAGTTTA
>JAUIKI010000149.1 GCA_030430875.1 Gammaproteobacteria bacterium
GCATTCCATTGGTGGCTGCCATAAGCCTGGTTTTTTCGATTGATTACGGCAAAAATTTAGCGTTTGCCTACAATCGAAAAGAAGTTAAACATCATGGAGAAGGTGGCCAGTTAGTCGGTTTAGATGTTGCCAACAAAAAAGTGCTCGTTATTGATGATGTGATGACAGCAGGCACTGCTATTCGACAAGCTTGTGAACTTTTGCAACAATCCAAAGCTAATATTTCAGGCATTTTGATTGCCCTAGATCGAGAAGAAATGGGTAAAAGCGACAAAAGCACTACGCAGGAATTTACTGATACTTATAATTTGCCCGTTCGAAGCATCATAAACTTCTCCGAGCTATTAATCCACATTCAAGATGACCCTAGGTGCAAAAAACACCTTGCGGCATTAGAAAACTATCGACAAAACTATGGTACAAAATCTTAATTCGCTAGCTCAGGACAAAACAGAAAAAAATCAGCAAAAATCGGCTAACGTCGCCAAAACATCGGGGTAAATAGCACTAAAAGCGTATAGATTTCTAGTCGACCAAGCAGCATGGCCAAACACAACAACCATTTAGCTGTGTCGGAGATATCTGCATAGTGACTCGACACATCACCAAGGCCTGGACCCAGATTATTAATGCAGGCAGCAACTGCTGAAAAAGCGGTGAGAAAATCAAGACCAGTTGCCATCATTGCCATTAAGAAGAATACAAAGATGATGATATAAACCGAGAAAAACCCCCAAACCGCCTCAATTACTAATTCAGACAATGGTTTTTTACCCAACTTTATCGGAATCGTTGCATTTGGGTGAATAAGGCGTTTGATTTCTCGAACCCCTTGCTTATAAATTAAAAGTGCTCTAATCACTTTCAGCCCACCACCTGTTGACCCAGCACATCCACCAACAAAGGCTGACAATACAAGTAATATTGGCAAAAATGCTGGCCAAATTGAAAAAGACGCATTGCTATAACCAGTAGTCGTTGAAATGGAAACAACTTGAAAAACACCATTTCTAAAGGCATCTAACGTATCATACGTGCCTGAATAAATTAAATACCCACACGTAATCACAGCAATGATAAATAGCGAACCAAAAAAAGCTCGACTTTCTGGGTCTGCAAAATAATGCAATAAAGTTTTACGCCGCCAAGCAAAAAAATGCAGCGCAAAATTTACACCTGAGATCAACATAAAAATTATTGCCACCATTTCAATGCCAGGATTTTGAAAATAACCCAGGCTTTGATCATGGGTGGAGAGTCCACCAATCGAGACTGTGGTAAAACTATGGCAAATTGCATCAAATAGACTCATGCCAGCCAGCCAATAAGCAAGAAAACAACTGACAGTTAAAGCTAAATAAATGAACCATAATGCTTTGGCTGTTTCAGTAATTCGAGGTGTCAACTTGCTATCTTTTAAAGGGCCTGGAATCTCAGCGCGATATAACTGCATGCCTCCAACACCTAACATAGGCAAAATAGCAACCGCCAAAACGATGATACCCATGCCACCCAACCATTGTAATTGCTGACGATAAAACAAAATGGATTGTGGCAGATCATCAATGTGGGTGATGACTGTTGCCCCAGTGGTTGTTAACGCTGACATTGACTCAAAAAAGGCATTCGTCAAATCTAAGTGTGGCTGATTAGCTATGACAAATGGCAATGTTCCAAAAAGACTTAGAACCGTCCAAAATAATACTGTAATGACAAATCCATCACGAGTTCGCAGTTCTTTCCTTGACTGATAAAAAGGCAACCAAATCAAAAAACCCGAAATAAAAATGGAGACAAATGCAAATAAAAAGGTATTTACTTCGCCATCTTGATAAAACAAAGACACCAATAAAGGGGGAAGAATAGTTAGGCTAAACAACATAACCAATAGCCCTAAAATCCTGAGAATTACCGTATATCGCATAGTTACGCTAACTTAAAAAAAGGCCAGGCCAACCTGGAATAATCGCTCAACTTCACGAATATGTTTTTTATTCACCACAAAAAGAATGACATGATCATCCGGCTCAATCACCACATCATCATGCGCCATAATAACTTGATCATTTCGAACAATTGCACCAATCGTTGTTCCTTCAGGCAAATCAATATTCTCAATGGCCCTGCCAACAACTTTTGAAGATTTTTCATCACCATGAGCAATTGCTTCAATTGCCTCAGCAGCACCGCGCCTTAATGAATGGACGTTAACAATATCCCCACGACGCACATGCGTCAACAACGTGCCAATTGTTGCTTGTTGTGGTGAAATAGCAATATCAATCTCTCCACCTTGCACCAAATCAACGTAAGCAGGGTTATTAATAATTGCCATTACCTTGCGAGCACCTAGCCGTTTGGCCAACATTGACGACATAATGTTTGCTTCATCATCATTTGTCAGCGCACAATAAACATCAGTATTTTCAATATTTTCTTCTAATAATAAATCTTGATCTGACGCATTTCCCTGCAGAACAATGGTTTTATTTAAATTTTGCGACAATTGCTCACATCGCTTTTGATTACGCTCAATCAATTTAACCGAATAGTGATTCTCAATAGCTTCAGCTAATCGTTCGCCAATATTTCCACCACCAGCAATAATAACTCGCTTGTAGGCATGCTCTAACTTGCGCAACTCGCTCATGACCGCACGGATATGTTTACGGCTTGCCACAAAAAACACTTCGTCATTGGCTTCAATAACAGTTGAACCCTCAGGGATAATGGGACGGTCACGACGAAAAATTGCTGCAACACGAGTATCAATTGATGGCATATGTTGACGTAGATAACGTAATTCTTGGCCGACTAGCGGTCCACCGTAGTGAGCTTTCACTGCCACAAGCTGAGCTTTTCCATCAGCAAAATCAAGAACCTGTAATGCCCCTGGGTTTTCAATAAGGCTTTTAACATAGTCTGTCACAATCTGCTCTGGACTGATTAAAACATCGATAGGAAAAGCTTCTTTTGAAAATAAACCCGTTTTACTTAGATAAGCATTCGAACGAACACGTGCAATTTTTGTGGGTGTGTGAAAAAGGGTATAAGCGACCTGACAGGCAACCATATTCACCTCATCACTATTCGTCACTGCGATCAGCATATCAGCATCATCAGCACCAGCTTGGCGTAACACCTTAGGGTGAGATGCAAGACCATATACAGTTCGAATATCCAGTCGATCTTGCAAGCTACGCACACGCTTTAAGTCAGTATCAATTACAGTGATATCGTTCGCTTCGCTGGCAAGATGTGCCGCAAGTGTTCCGCCAACTTGCCCGGCACCTAAAATAATAATTTTCATGGATATATGTTAGTTTTTTCTTTCATCGTCCTTTGTTAAAAAGGCCTGGGCTAAATTATATTGAAATTGGTGATTTTTTGTCATTGTTAATTGCTAAGCATACTTGAAGATCAGTAATAAGTTGAGATTACAATGGCTTCAACTCTATTTGCCTGCAAGCATAACGAAAAACTTGCAGTCGGTACACCATCAAACCACTTCAACATGAATTAAATGACAAAAAGAATTAAAGTACTCCGATGCTAAGCATAAATAAGCTCATTTTTAGGTGTTTAAGTCATTTAACGATGAGACTTTTACGCTAAAAAGCAATGAATAAAGGTAAGGTTAGAAGGGGTTTTATGGATGGCCAGTCGTGACGAAAACTGAAAAGATGCATCCAAGCGGATCATTTTTTCTTAAGTTTTGCTGCAAAAAACCCATCATTTTTTTCAGTGGGTAATTTTTGTCGCCCAAATTGACACACTAGTCCAAATTTTTCAGGTATTGCATCAACACTAGCATCTGCTTGGTTTTGCAAAAATCTCCTAATCACATCGTCATTTTCTTCACGCATGATCGAACAGGTTAAATAGATCATTTCACCGCCTTGCCTTAGCAACGGCCAAAGTGCTATCAGCAACTCTAACTGCTGTTTAGCAAATTGTGGCAAATCAGTTTCTCGTCGTAATAATTTAATATCAGGATGCCGCTTGATCACACCGGTGCCAGAGCATGGTGCATCCACTACGACGACATCAAATAGCTTGCCATCCCACCAACTTTTTGCATCTAAAGCATCAGCACACAACAAATTAGCAGATAATTTTAAGCGAGAAAATGTATTTTCTAATCGTTTAAATCTTTCGGGTGATTTTTCAACGGCAGTTAGAGTAAGGCTTGGCTCATGCTCGAGCAAATGTGCTGCTTTTCCACCAGGTGCTGCGCAGGCATCTAACACCCTGCTGCAAGATTTTAGCGACAAAATTTCCGAGTAACTCTGTGCTCCTAAGTCTTGCACGCTAACCAGCCCATCAACAAACCCGGGAAGCTTATCGACAACGATTGGCTTATCTAACAAAAGTGCATCAACAAAGCCAGGAACTATTTGTGCTGAAATAGCATTTCGTTCAAGTATCGCAAGATAAGCCTCTGGTGAAATTTTTTGGCAGTTGACTCTTAATGCCATAAC
>JAUIKI010000150.1 GCA_030430875.1 Gammaproteobacteria bacterium
ATGAGAAATATCATGCAACTCCATCCAAAATGTATCGGAAAATATGGAATAGCTATCTGCTTTTGCCGTAATAGTTGCATTAAATTGATGGCCATCAATGATCAGTTGCCATTGCTGACCGACTTGATTTCCTGATACCTGGTAGCTGTTATCTTGATGATGCATTAAATAAAAATCCGGATAACTTTCAATGATGATTTGATGGCATACATCATTATGTCGCAGCTCAATCATTCGTTTGGCATGGCTGTTTAGACGCCAATTTTTCAATGTGCTCCATGGTGAGGAAATGATGTTTTGGTTATCTGTGTTAGTTTGAATGTATAAACAAACTATCAATAAACCATAAATTATCTCAGATTCTGTCAGTGATAATGAGACCTGATGATTATCAATAAAATGCGTATCAAGATGGCCTGAATAAAAATCCGGTTCTGTTATCAGTTTTTGCAGATAAGGAATATTAGTTTTTATGCCACTGATTAAATAAGATTTTAGTGCACTTGCTAAATGCATAACAGATACTTCACGCGATTGATCCCAGACAATCAGTTTGGCAATCATTGGATCATAATGCAGGCTGACGGAATCTCCTTGTTGAATGCCTGTATCAAGACGAACATGTTGACTTGTTATGGGCTCTTGTAAAAATTCAATTTTCCCTGTCGATGGCAAAAAATGGTGCTCAGGGTCTTCCGCATAAATACGCACTTCAATAGCATGGCCATTTATTTTCAATTGGTCTTGTGATAATGGAAGTGATTCGCCCCCAGCAACTTTTAGCTGCCATTCGACTAAATCTACGCCAGTAATGAATTCAGTGACAGGATGCTCAACTTGCAGTCGAGTATTCATCTCCATAAAATAAAACTGATCGTCCCAAACAAGGAACTCAATGGTGCCAGCGCCAACATAACCAATGGCATTTGCTGCGGCAATGGCTGCTTCGCCCATTTTTTTCCGCAGAGATGGATCAAAGTGTGGAGCAGGGGCTTCCTCAACAATTTTTTGTTGTCGCCTTTGAATGGAGCAGTCTCTCTCAAAAAGATAAACACATTGACCAAATTGATCAGCGACAATTTGAATTTCAATATGCCGTGGAGATTGTAGAAATTTTTCAATGAGTACTTGATCGTCATTAAAGCTCTTTTTTGATTCGCGTTTTGCAGCTTCAAGTGCTGATAAAAAATCAGTTGATTCATTGACGATCCTCATGCCCTTGCCACCACCACCGGCAGTTGCTTTGATTAAGACTGGAAAGCCAATTTTCTTAGCTTCAGCATGCAACAAGCTTTCAGTTTGATCATCACCGTGATATCCAGGCAGGATAGGAACATTTGCTTTTTCCATTAGCGTTTTTGCTGCGGATTTGGATCCCATTGATTCAATAGCAGAAGCGGGTGGTCCTACGAAAATAATAGCGTTTTCTTGGCATGCGTTTGCAAAGTTTGCATTTTCAGATAAAAACCCATAGCCTGGGTGAATTGCATCAACCTGGGATTTTTTAGCGATGGATATGATCTTGTCAATCACAAGGTAGCTTTGTGCACTTGCGGCTGGGCCAACATGATAAGCTTCATTAGCTAGCTTTACATGTTGGGCATGACGATCTTCATCGGAATAAATAGCGACACAGTGAATGCCTAATTGTTTTGCTGTTTTGATGATTCGGCAAGCAATTTCGCCGCGATTGGCGATGAGTAATCGTTTGATCATGTTGTTATCCAATTGGGCTCACGTTTTTCAAAAAATGCATTTAATCCTTCTTGACCTTCGGGTGAAACTCTTACTTCAGCAATCAATTCTTGGGTATATTCAATCACAGATTGCTCTGTTGTCGCATTTGATACGTTAAAAATAAGTTCTTTGGCAAGCTTTAAGGCATTTGGGCTGTTTTTTAATAAGGTATCAATTAATTTATTGGTTGCGTCATTTAATTGGTTGGGTTCAAATACTTCGTGAATCAAGCCCAATTTCTGGGCATCATTAGCATTAAATTTCTCAGCAGTTAAAAAGTAACGACGTGCTTCGCGTTGTCCAATGGCATTAATAACGTAGGGGCTTATCACAGCAGGAATTAAACCAATTTTGACTTCACTTAAGCAGAAAAATGCATCGGTGCTTGCCAAGGCTATATCAGCACAAGAAATTAATCCCAATGCTCCGCCAAATGCTGCACCTTGTACGCATGCAATCGTTGGTATTGATATTGAATTCAGTGTTTGCATGAGTTTCGCAAGTTGACTGGCATCTTCAATGTTTTCATGACGTGATAATTTTGCAGTTTCTCGCATCCACTTCAGATCAGCTCCAGCAGAAAAATGTTTGCCATTGGCTTTTAATAAAAAAACTCGTGCGTCTCCATTAGCAATTTCAGCTAAAGCAGTTAGTAATTCATTGATCACTTCAGCATTAAAGGCATTGTGCACCTCAGGGCGATTGAGAGTGATGGTTGCAAGTCCCGATGAATGTGTTAATTCAATGGAAGAAAATGTCATAGGAATTCCAATGTTACATGCGAAAAATGCCGAATTGTGTTTTTGCAATGGGTGCATTAAGTGAAGCTGAAATGGCTAAGCCTAAAACATCACGAGTTTGCGCTGGATCAATAATGCCATCATCCCATAACCTTGCACTGGCATAATAGGGGTGACTGGTTTTTTCGTATTTTTCTAAGAAAGGTTTCTTAAAATCATCTGCTTGCTCTGTTGTCCATGGCTTGCCTTGTTTTTTCAAGCTGGCTCCTTTAACTTGTGCTAAAACATCAGCTGCTTGTTCACCACCCATCACACCAATACGTGCGTTAGGCCACATCCATAAAAATCGTGGCTCATAAGCGCGACCGCACATTCCATAATTTCCTGCGCCAAAACTCCCGCCAATGATGACGGTAAATTTTGGAACTTGAGTGCAGGAAACGGCTGTCACTAATTTTGCGCCATTTTTTGCAATTCCCTCGGATTCATATTTTTTTCCAACCATGAACCCTGTGATGTTTTGTAAAAAAATTAGTGGAATACCGCGTTGTGAACAAAGCTCAACAAAGTGTGCGCCTTTTAAAGCGGATTCTGAAAATAAAATACCATTGTTCGCGATTATTCCAACAGGGTAGCCATGCAGTCTTGCAAATCCACAAACGAGGGTTGCTCCATAAAGCTGCTTAAACTCATCAAATTCTGACCCATCAACCAATCGAGCAATAATTTCTCGCACATCATATGGTTTGCGAGACTCACAAGGCACAATGCCATAAATTTCTTTAGGGTTATACAGTGGTGATCGAGAATCACAAATATCTAGATTGTTTGGTTTAACTCGGTTTAATCGAGCAACGCATTGTCTGGCAATGGCGAGGGCATGGTGATCATTTGTTGCATAATGGTCTGTTACTCCTGAAACTTTACTATGGATATCAGCTCCGCCTAATTCTTCTGCTGTTACGTCTTCACCCGTTGCTGCCTTGACCAAAGGGGGGCCAGCTAAAAAAATAGTTCCTTGTTCTCGGACAATAATGCTTTCATCGCTCATCGCTGGCACATAGGCACCACCTGCGGTGCAAGAGCCCATGACGACAGCAATTTGTGGAATGCCTTTTGCTGACATGTTTGCTTGATTGTAAAAAATCCGGCCAAAATGCTCGCGATCAGGAAAAACGTCGTCTTGGCGTGGTAAATTAGCGCCACCAGAATCCACTAAATAAATGCAAGGCAGATGATTTGCTTCTGCGATTGTTTGGGCTCTCAAGTGTTTCTTTACGGTCAGAGGGTAATAGCTGCCACCTTTAACTGTGGCATCGTTGGCAATAATCATACACTCTTGACCATTGATGCAGCCTATGCCCGCAACAACACCTGCAGCTGGAACAACTTCATCGCCATAGACATCAAGAGCAGCAAATTGTGCAATTTCTAAAAAAGGTGAGCTGGGGTCAAGTAATTGATTGATTCGGTCACGTGCTAGCAGTTTTCCACGAGCAACGTGTTTTTCTTGCGCTTGCGTGCCGCCACCTTGTTGAATGTTGTTGAAGGTTTTATGTAAGTCGTCAACCAAAACTTGCATGGCAGAAGCATTTGTAGAAAACGCAGCAGTGTTTGGGTTGATTTTTGTTTGAATGATTGCCATAGGATTCACATTGTCTCACGAAACAGTTCACGGCCAATTAGTAAACGACGAATTTCAGATGTTCCAGCACCAATTTCATAGAGCTTAGCATCGCGTAATAGTCGTCCGGTTGGGTATTCGTTAATATAACCATTACCACCTAAAATTTGAATGGCTTGCAGTGCCATTTGTGTTGCTTTTTCGGCGCAGTAGAGAATAACAGCGGCAGCATCTTTGCGAGTTGTTTCACCTCGATCACACGATTGGGCGACTGCATAGAGATAAGCTCGAGATGCATTTAATTCGGTGTACATGTCAGCAAGTTTTGCTTGGATTAATTGAAATTCCCCAATGGCTTGATCAAACTGTTG
>JAUIKI010000151.1 GCA_030430875.1 Gammaproteobacteria bacterium
ATATCGCCGTATTTGACACATCAGCACATTCAGTTTCGCATCAAAATAGCATACAATTGTGCCAAATCAAACCAGGATATTCATTGTGTCAAATTCTCAAACAGAAAATCAAACTAACTGCTATGATTTAATCATTATCGGTGGTGGCATTAATGGTGCTGGACTTGCCGCTGATGCTGCAAGTCGTGGCCTTTCCGTCCTCCTCTGTGAAAAAGACGATCTTGCCAATGCCACCTCGTCAGCAAGCAGCAAACTCATTCATGGTGGACTACGCTACCTGGAATATTATGAATTTCGACTGGTTCGTGAAGCGCTTGCTGAGCGGGAAGTAATGTTAAAAAAAGCGCCGCATATTGTCTGGCCATTACGATTTATTCTCCCCCATCGCCCTCATCTACGGCCAGTGTGGATGATTCGAGCTGGACTATTTTTATATGATCACCTCGGAAAACGTAAAACATTAAAAGGATCAAACTCTGTTAAATTTGATGCTACATCTCCCTTAAAACCTGAAATCACACGTGGATTTGAATATTCTGATTGTTGGGTTGATGATGCTAGATTAGTTATACTAAATGCTTTAGACGCACAAAACCATGGTGCAAAAATTGCAACCCGCACATATTGCACACAAGCTGAAAGAAAAACCGATCATTGGCTTGTCACACTGAAAAATACGCTAACCAATGAAATAACCACAGCTAAAGCAAATGCACTAGTGAATGCCACGGGGCCCTGGGTTGCTTCTTTCATCAAAGATAATATGCGATTGAAATCGCCTTATGGCATTCGTCTAATTAAAGGCAGTCACATTGTTATACCAAAACTTTATGATGGAGAGCACGCTTATATTTTACAAAATGCCGACAAACGCATTGTTTTTGTCATTCCCTATTTGAACAAATTCACACTGGTTGGAACCACGGATGTTGAATATCAAGGGGACCCTAACTCAGTTAAAATTTCTGAAGAAGAAATTGCTTATCTCATTGATGTAACCAATCATCATTTCAAACAACAAATTAAAGCTGACGATGTAATCAGTAGCTACTCAGGAGTTCGTCCATTATGTGATGATGAATCAGCAGATCCTGCAGCAATTACGCGTGATTACACTATCACCAAAGAAGATCAAGATGGCAAATTGCCGTTAGTCTCAATTTTTGGCGGTAAAATAACAACCTATCGAAAACTAGCAAATGCAGCAATGGCTAAGCTCACAGAGTTTTTCCCGAACTTAGGCGCATCTGTCACAGAAACTTCTGTGCTGCCTGGCGGTGATATTGGAAACTTTGAAGATTTTCTAGCGAGCATTAAAACTAATTATTCTTGGCTGGATGATGACACACAATATCGCTATGCCAGAAGTTATGGATCTTTGTGTAAAAATTTCTTAAAAAATAAAACCCAACTCTCTGATCTTGGCGCGCATTTTGGCCATGGGCTATTTCAAGCAGAGGTGGACTATCTCACCGAGCATGAATGGGCTTTAACAACAGATGACATTTTGTGGCGCCGTACAAAATTAGGCATTTCTTTTTCAGCTGAAGACGTTAAAAAACTGGCGGGATATCTACATAAAAAAACTAGGCATCAATCTCAATAATCAACTCCCGCTCTTAACTCCTTGGATTGAAAATTTTAGAGCTCATGACAGATACTGATAATACCTGCCATAATAGCCTTTTTAATCAAAGTTAGCGCATAAAATTGGGCAACTGCAAAGCGGCACCATGCACGCCACTATTGTAGTAACGCAATTGCTCAATGCCCGGCTGTCGAAATTGCATAAATTGTGTTGCTTTGCTTGCCATGGTCGCACTCCACCAACCTGAAGGATAGACCGGCTGCGGGAAAAGCAAGGTTTGTGTTGCATTAAAACCAGCTTGTTTCAATGTGCTGTGCATGGGTTTAATAATGCTTTCAAAATGAAGCAATGGTGACTCACTTTGCTGAATTAACAATCCATTATCACGCAAAACACGTTGGCAATTTTGATAAAATGGCAATTGAAATAATCCTTCAGCTGGACCAATCGGATCTGTTGAATCAACAATAATAATATCGACCGACCGATCATCTCGATCTTTCATCCACTTGATTCCATCTTCAAACAATAAATTGGCGCGTGAATCTTGGTTTGCTCGACATAACTCGGGAAAATATTCTTCAGAAAGACGGGTTACCATCTCATCGATATCAACCTGCCACACTTGCTCAACTGATTTATGTTTCAACACTTCTTGCAATGTTCCACAATCCCCACCACCGATAATCACAACGTTCTTTGGATCAGGATGTGTATTTAATACTGGATGAGACATCATTTCGTGATAGAGGAAATTATCCCGAGTTGTCAGCATGATGCAATCATCAATAATCATTAAATTACCAAAAGTCTTGGTTTTATAAATACTAATAGTCTGATAAGGCGTGACAACTTCCGTGATTTTTTTGTCAATTTCCAACAAAAACCCACTGCCAGCATTCTGATGCAACTCGGTAAAATAACTAGATTGTTTCATGATGTTTTCTCAATTTTTTGTGTGGTGATTTGTGTTATGATGTCGTGCATTTTAAAGCTGAACATTCAAAACACCAAGTGATAAAATCAATATGAAAACATCGTTTAATCCAAACATTCACTCACACTATAATATTTCCAGCTGGAGTGATGGTTATTTTGCAATTAATGAAAATGGCGAACTAATCGCTCACCCCAAACCATCGAATAAACATAATACTATTAATCTGCCAACATTGGTAAGCTCTGCGCAAAAACAAGGGTTGCGACTCCCCATTCTATTTCGCTTCACTGATATCCTGCAGGATCGAGTTGATCGTCTTTATCATGCATTTAACCATGCCATTATAAACAACAATTTTGATGGTAATTATCAGGCAGTCTACCCCATCAAGGTAAATCAACAAAAACGTGTTGTCGAAGCTATCATCGAACATGCTAACCACTCAGTCGGCCTTGAAGCAGGCAGCAAACCTGAGTTGATTGCCGTATTAGCGCACAGCAAGCCAAACCGCTCTGTGATCATTTGTAATGGATATAAAGATGAAAGCTATATTCGCTTGGCTATTCTTGGTCAACATCTTGGCCATCAAATTTATTTGGTGGTTGAAAAACTATCTGAAATCACATTAATTCTCAAACAAGCACATGAGTTAAAAATCAAACCAAAACTAGGTGTGCGAGTTCGATTGGCCACAGTGGGTAATAGCAATTGGCAAAATACTGGTGGTGAAAAAGCAAAATTCGGATTAACCAGCTATCAAACCTTGCAGCTCATTGAAATATTGGAAAAAGCCAACGCCTTGGATTGTCTGCAATTACTTCATGTTCACATGGGCTCACAAATCACCAATATTAATGACATTGAAAATGCAGTAGAAGAATGCGCGCGATTTTATGTCAATCTACGCAAACTGAATATTCCCATTGATTGCATTGATGTTGGTGGCGGATTAGGTATCGACTACGAGGGTACACAATCTCGAAATTTATGCTCAACTAATTACACAATGGAAGAATACGCTGAAGCTATTATTGCAACGGTTCAACGAGTCTGTGATCAAGAAAATGAATCTCACCCTAATATTATCACCGAAGCAGGACGAGCCATGACAGCACATCATGCTGTGCTGGTAACCAATATTATTGAATCAGAAAAACCCACATTTAATATGCCACAAGCAACAGAAAACAACATTACTGAATTGAAAAAACTAATAGCGCTTTGGCAAGCCATTCATCAAAATGATAGCAAAACATCATTAACTGAACTATTTCATCAATTAAATAACGAGCTGAGTAAGGTTTATCAGCAATTTTCAACCGGAACTATCTCATTAAAAACTCGAGCACAAGCAGAGCAATATTATTTTCTCAGCTGTCAATTGCTACTCAAAAAACTCGATTCCAACTTGCGCAGTCATCGTGAAATTATTGATAGGCTACATGAAAAGCTGGCAACAAAACTGTTTGCTAATTTCTCGGTCTTTCAATCAGTTCCAGATGTTTGGGGCATTAATCAAATTTTTCCGATCATGCCTTTGTCTGGACTCAACCAACCATCAGAAACACGTGCTGTGATACATGATTTAACGTGTGACTCTGATGGCCGAATTGATCAATATGTTGATAATGGTGGCATCGAAACCACGTTACCGATTACGATTAATGAGAAGTCTCCTTCAACTCTATTAGGATTTTTCTTGGTTGGTGCTTACCAAGAAATTCTAGGTGACATGCACAATCTGTTTGGAGATACTGATGCAGTCGATGTCATGCTTGATGACAATAATAAATATTGTCTAGCTCATCTAACACAAGGTGATAGCATTGCATCAGCCTTAAGATATGTTAACTACAATCCGGCTGAATTGATTAGCTTATTAGAAAACCAAGTCAAGCAAAGCGAATTTTCTGCAACAGAAAAAATCAAATTTTTTACTGAA
>JAUIKI010000152.1 GCA_030430875.1 Gammaproteobacteria bacterium
CATATGTTTGATTTCATTGCGATTTCCAGACGCTGCGCGAATTTTAATGAGCATTAGTTCTCGTTCAACGTAATCTCCTTCTGATAATTCAACAAGCTTAACAACGTCAATTAATTTATTTAGTTGTTTAGTGATTTGTTCAATTACTCGCTCATCACCCATAGTGGTTAATGTGAGTCTTGATAAAGTTGAATCTTCAGTTGGTGCTACAGTCAATGTTTCAATGTTATAGCCACGTTGCGAAAATAGTCCAACAATACGAGACAATGCTCCTGGCTCGTTTTCCATTAATATTGAAATAATATGGCGCATGTTAAGTACGCTCCGTTTTGCTTAAAAACATATCAGCCATTGATCCACCTTTGATTGCCATAGGGTAAACATGTTCTTTTCGATCAACATTGATATCGAGAAAAACCAATCGATCTTTACGTTTAAATGCTTCTTTAAGCGCAGGCTCAAGGTCGACAAGTTTTTCAACTTTTATGCCAACATGCCCATAAGATTCTGCCAATTTCACAAAATCAGGTAGTGATTCCATGTAGGAGTGAGAGTGCCGGCCACTATAAAGCATATCTTGCCATTGCCTAACCATGCCTAGTGCTTGATTGTTTAGATTTATAATTTTTATTGGCAGTGAGTATTGTTTGCAAGTTGATACCTCTTGAATACACATTTGTATGCTGCCTTCGCCAGTCACGCAAGCGACCTGTGCATCAGGGTAGGCAAACTGTACACCAATTGCTGCTGGCAACCCAAACCCCATCGTTCCAAGCCCACCAGAATTAATCCATTGATTTGGACGAGCGTATTTGTAATACAGTGCTGCAAACATTTGATGTTGCCCTACATCTGACGTGATGTAGGCCTTACCTTTTGTTACTTTATAAAGTGTTTCAATAACGTGCTGAGGTTTAATGAAACCGTCTTTTTCTTGGTTATATGCCAAGCATTTTTTTGCGCGCCACGTCTCAATTTGATTCCACCAGGCATCAAGCGCTTCTTTATCAGGTTGCTGTTTTTTTGCAATTTTACTTTCTAACTGTTTTACCATAACGCTTAAAACAGCGGCAACATCACCGACAATGGGCACATCAGCATGAATTGTTTTAGAAATTGAGGCTGGATCAATGTCAATATGAATGATTTTCGCATTTGTACAAAATTTTCTAGGTTCGTTTACCACTCGATCATCAAATCGGACACCAACTGCAAAGATGACATCAGCATGATGCATTGCCAAATTTGCTTCATAGGTCCCATGCATTCCAAGCATTCCTAGAAATTGTTTATCAGTACCTGGAAATGCACCCAATCCCATTAAAGTGTTTGTTACTGGGTAGTTTAATAAGCGTCCCAAAGTTGTAAGCTGTTCAGCCCCTTTTCCTTGGACAACCCCTCCTCCTGCATAAATCACAGGGCGTTTGGCTGAAACTAAAAGATCGAGTGCTTTTCGAATTTGTCCAGTGTGACCTTTTACGGTTGGGTTATAAGATCGTAACGAAACTGATTCAGGATAGTGATAGTCGTATTTATCAACCAAATTAGTAATGTCTTTTGGAATATCGACAACGACTGGTCCTGGTCTGCCACTTGTTGCAAGATAAAATGCTTTTTTAATAGCAATTGGAATATCTTCTGCTTTAGTAACTAAAAAACTATGTTTTACAATAGGTCTTGACACCCCAATCATATCAGTTTCTTGGAAGGCATCTTCTCCAATAGATGTTGTTGCAACTTGGCCAGAAATAATGACCATTGGAATCGAGTCCATGTAAGCTGTTGCAATGCCGGTAATGGTGTTTGTGGCCCCCGGCCCTGAAGTAACTAAAACGACACCTGGTTTTCCTGTGGATCGCGCATAACCATCAGCCATATGTGCTGCACCTTGTTCATGACGCACCAAGATATGCTTAATCTCATCCTGATCAAAAAAAGCATCATAAATGTGCAGAACAGCACCGCCAGGATAACCAAAGACAATTTCAACTCCTTCATCTTGGAGCGATCGCACGACCATTTCAGCGCCAGAGAGTTTTTTCACTATTTTCCCCATAGTCCATATAAAAATGATAATTTATCGAGCAGACTCTTTAAAGTGATAACCTTCATAACGAATGAGGTAATTTTAGAGATATTACTTCGAGTTATTTGGTAGACTAAATGTCAACGTATTGTATTTAATATGAAAATATCATTGCATTTTAACAAAATATGTTCATAAATCAGAGTCTTTTTTTATAAAATCTTCATGTTTTTTATCAGAATGAAGTCTTTGTTACAAAGTTATAAGGATAAAAAATGAATTAAAAATATCCGTATTTTTGTTTTAAGGTTAGCCAGCAACTTATTGTTACTTAGATTTTGCGTATTAATTTGGCACTTTTTTCTTGTATTGTCTTTTATCGCAAAGGTTTCAGCTTATTGCTAAAATGAGGTGATTTGAAAGCCTAACGCTTCAATTGCAATAAAAAGCTGTGGTAGAGTACAGCAATTTTTTAATCACACCAATATAGAGTCAAATATATGTCATTAGATCCTTTATCTGCAATTTCACCACTTGATGGACGCTATGCTGAGAAAGTAAGTCCTCTTTGTAACCTGTTGAGTGAATATGGGTTGATTCATCATCGTGTCATCGTTGAAGTCAAATGGCTTGAAACCTTAGCGAATTGTAATGAAATTACTGAAATCCCGAAGTTTTCAATGCAAACACAGACTTTTCTGAAGCAATTTATTGAGAAGTTCTCCATTCAAGATGCACAGAAAGTGAAAGATCTTGAAAAGATAACAAATCATGATGTGAAAGCGGTTGAGTATTATTTAAAACAATCATTAAGCGAGAACAGTGAGCTGAAATTAGCACAAGAATTTATTCATTTCGGTTGTACCTCTGAAGATATTAATAATCTTGCATATGGCCTGATGGTGAAAAAAGCTCGTGATAAAATTGTTTCTCCAAAACAGAATGAAATAATTACTGTGCTTACAAAGCTTGCTGAGCAATTTGCTGACATTTCAATGCTCTCTCGCACACATGGCCAAACAGCATCCCCAACAACAATGGGGAAAGAACTTGCCAATGTTTCTCATCGACTAAAAAGGCAATATGCGCAGATTAATTCTATTGATATTTTAGGAAAAATAAACGGTGCAGTAGGGAATTTTAATGCGCATTATTTAACGTACCCCAATGTTGATTGGCAACAATTAACGCAAGAGTTTATTGAAGACTTGGGACTAACACTAAATCCATACACAACACAAATTGAACCACATGATTATTTGGCGGAGCTATTCAATGCATTTGCTCGATTCAATGTCATCTTAATTGATTTAGTGAGAGATATATGGGGTTATATTTCATTGGGATATTTTAAGCAAAAAGTTGTTGCTGGAGAGGTTGGGTCATCTACCATGCCGCATAAAGTAAACCCCATTGACTTTGAAAATGCCGAAGGAAACCTTGGGCTTGCAAATGCAGTTTTTGATCATCTTGCCAATAAATTGCCCATATCTCGTTGGCAGCGTGACTTGTCTGACTCAACTGTCTTGCGCAATATTGGTGTTGGTTTTGGTTACTCCTATCTAGCCTATGTTTCGTTGTTAAAAGGATTGAGTAAACTTGAAATCAATCAATTGCGAATAAATATAGATTTAGATAATGCTTGGGAGGTTTTGGCTGAGCCGATTCAAACAGTTATGCGTCGCTATGGAATTGCTGAGCCGTATGAAAAACTCAAAGCATTCACTCGGGGTAGACAAATCACTCAAGAGCAAATTAACGTGTTTGTTAACCAGCTAGAACTGCCAAGTGATGTAAAAATCAAACTACAATCTCTCACGCCAAACCAGTATGTTGGTATTGCATCAATGCTGGCAAAAAAACTAGAGCATAGTTGAATATAAACAAAAAAGATAAAAGCAAATCTTTATTTTTAACATTAACTAAATTGATTAACTATTTGTTTTATATGGATTCTTATCTAACCACTATTCTGGCCATTCAGCTCAAAAATGCAGCGATATATTCCAGAAATTTGTTCAGCGGCATCAGAATGGCCACCACTTCTTCTTGGGGTTTTTCCTCTTTCGGTATTGGTATTGCTTATCAATAATTGGCTTCAGTTGGGTGTAGCTGTCATTGGTGAACTCAATATGAAATTCGGATTGCAGGCCACCTTTCAGTAGGTCGATGTAGTCAGAAGTGTACTGGCTCTTCTCTAAATCAAAATAGTGTTGGGCGAAGGCGTTACCTTCATCTGACAACATGTCATCACAATCAAGCAACAATCCCACCATTCGTACAAGGAGAGAAGAGAACGCTTTTTGTTTCGGTATTTATCCACATCTTTCACTCAAAATCGGCCCAATCAGTTAACTCATACTGCATCCTAGTGCGCTCATCAATGTAAGGTTATAGGCCATAATCTTACGATCTGCCT
>JAUIKI010000153.1 GCA_030430875.1 Gammaproteobacteria bacterium
CTACCATCAGGACTGACTGTTAGGTCACCTTGTAAGCCTGTAGTATCGATAGCAACAACTTCGATAGGATCTGACTCAGGATCAGAGTCATTTACCAACAAACCACTTCCCGCAGGAACTATAAGAGGGTTTTCTTCGGTTGTTTGATAGGCATCATCAATTGCATCAGGTGGGTTGTTTGCCACAACAACTGTTGGTGGGCACTTAGTTGGGCCAGCTGCATCAGGGTCAAGTAAAAGATCTGGTGTGGGGTCCGTTTTAGGCAGTTCTACCACGTATTCTAATTTTGGTGGGTGATTGCCTTCGACCAAATCAAAGTCTTTTAAGTTTATGACTACATGATGATGTAAATTTCCTCCATCTCCTGAAAAACTTGTTTCAATGAGTTGTGGAATATTTTCTTGATGAATATAAATAACATTGAATTTGCCTTCACCATGACCTTCAAAGGCAATTTGAATTTTTTCGTCTGATGAAAAAAAGTTTTTAAGATATAGAGGTTGATAACTATCAAACTCAATGAGTAAATCATTTCCCAAGCGATCAAAATTTTGCGTCTCATCAAGTGGAACTAACTGATGTTGGCTGTCATAAAGGAAGTAGGTTTGTCCGGGATGGACATGGATAGTCTGTTGTTCTGAAGTATTTAAAACAATTCGCTGAACCACATCGCCAACAATAGGCTCTTCATCGGTTTGGGTTTGTTGATTTTGATAGAATGCTTGTACATGAATTTTTAGGCAATTTGATTGGTGTTCGTTAGACGATAAATCAAATGCTTGTCTATCGAGAGAATTAAAGCTATCCGTGCTCATCCTGGCTCCAGTTTCAGTTCAGTCCATTGAATCTGAGCGCAATCTACCAAATTGAACTTTTGTTGTACAGCCCTAATGGATGCATTGCGAAAATAAAGGGGATGACTATACTGCCCAGTCATTTTTTTGGTCAGGGATATGTTTAAACCACTTTCACTCTTTATTGGGCTTCGATACACCCGAGCAAAACGCCGTAATCGATTCATTTCATTCATCTCTTTTATGTCGACCGCTGGGTTAGCCCTTGGGGTTATGGTGCTGATTACCGTGTTATCAGTCATGAATGGATTTAACACCGAAATAGAAAAACAGGTTTTTAGTCTGGCGTCACAAATTACGGTTACGAATGTTCAAGGGGAACTGGCTTCCTGGCCACAATTACGTCAGTCCATTTTAACTCGCCCTGGTGTGGTTGGGGCAGCGCCTATCGTTACAGGCACCGGGATGTTAGTCGCCAATGGCCGAGTACAAGGTATTCAAGTCACTGGAATTCAACCAAGCTTAGAAAGCCAAGTGTCTTCTTTGGCATCGAAAATGATAGAAGGTGTTGATACTGGTAAAAAGACAATCCAATCTCTCAAAGCAGGTCAGTTTGGGATTATCATTGGCAAGCAGATAGCAGCTTCATTAGGTGTTGGCTTGGGAGATAGGGTGACCTTGGTGACGCCAACCCACTCTGTTTCACCAATTGGTATTATGCCTGATTTTAAGCGATTTACAGTAGTTGGTATTTTTCATGCAAGCAATGGTTTTGGCTTTGATTCTATGTATGCCTTTATTGACTTGCGTGATGCACAAGCTCTATATCGGTTTGGGGATCACGTGAGTGGTCTTCAATTAAAGTTAAAGCAGGTTTTTCAAGCGCCGAATATTTCGAGTGAAATAACAACCTGGTTGAATCAAACGCAACCATTGATTCCCTATGTTGCCACCAATTGGACGCAGCAATATGGCCCCATGTTTAATGCCATTGAAATGCAGAAAAACATTATGTTTTTAGTACTGTTGCTTATTATTATGGTAGCTGCATTTAATTTAGTTTGTACTTTAGTGATGGTGGTCAATGAAAAACGCTCGGATATTGCTATCCTAAAAACACTAGGCGCCAGTCGAGGCTTGGTGTTGCGGGTTTTTATCATTCAAGGGATGATTATAGCCAGTATTGGGATTGTGGTTGGTGTGATGCTTGGAGTGTTGTTGGCTGAGCATGTCAATGCTGTGGTGACTTGGATTCAATCTGTCTTTGGTATCGAAATTGTTTCACCTTCTGTCTATTTAACCGATAGAGTGCCATCTCTGCTGTCAAGCTTTGACGTTGTTCATGTGACGATTGCCGCATTTTTAGTGTGTTTAACAGCTACTTTATATCCTGCCTTTAATGCAAGCAAAACCCAGCCAGCGGAGGCATTGCGATATGAATAACGTTTTGTTGCACTGTGAAAAGTTATCCAAAACATTTCGAGATGTCGGGCATGAAGTGCCGGTCCTGCAAGGAATTACATTGAAGGTGTATGATCATGAGATGATTGCAATTACGGGAAAATCAGGCTCAGGTAAAAGTACATTATTACAATTGCTCGGTGGATTGGATCAGCCAACCTCAGGTGAAATCTACTTCAATGGAAAGGCCTATCATTCCCATAGTGCTAGCCAATTAGATAAATTACATAATCAAGAGATCGGTTTTATTTATCAGTTTCATCATCTACTACCGGAGTTCTCGGCATTAGATAATGTTTGTATGCCATTGTTGTTACGAAAAATCCCGATAAAAGAAGTTCAAGAGCAAGGAAGAGCCATGCTTGCTGAAGTAGGTTTGAGCGATCGCTCAACACATCGAATTGCTGAGTTATCTGGAGGGGAGCGGCAACGAGTGGCAATTGCCAGAGCATTAGTAACTCAACCGAGCTGTGTTTTAGCGGATGAGCCAACAGGAAATTTAGATCAAGAAAATGCGGAACACATTTTCTCGCTAATGAAGCGTTTGTATCAGTCCAAACGTATTAGTTTTGTGATTGTGACGCATGATCTTAGTTTGGCAAAGCAATGTGATCGAAGCTTTGAAGTTTCATCTGGGGCTTTAAACGAATTGGCATAGCAATCTACCTC
Organism: Gammaproteobacteria bacterium; assembly: GCA_030430875.1. Lineage (GTDB taxonomy): Bacteria > Pseudomonadota > Gammaproteobacteria > Pseudomonadales > JAUIKI01 > JAUIKI01. The sequence goes on from JAUIKI010000153.1 coordinate 2,925, forward strand.
TATCTTTGCAGCATACTGTCACTAGCCCTGTTATCTAATGTTGAGTCTAGGCATAGTGTGCTAGATGTGTTGGTTGAGTCTGTGTTTTTTGCTGGGGGATTGTCTATTTCAGCAATTTTCAGTTTTACCATCCCTTGCTTGGGTTTTTATTCTTTTATTTGCTAGTACTTGTTTAGGATTGGCAATAAAATGTCAGTTTTATATCTGTCGAACTATTAACTACGTGCTTTTTGGCATACTTTGGGCGTTATTGTCAGCCCATATTGTCTTATCTTGGCAGCTGTCACCATCTCTTGAAAAAAAACCACTCCAACTGACAGGGGTAATTGCCTCCATCCCAGCAAATAAAACCTTTGGCACACAATTTCTATTTTTTGTGAAACAAATGACAGTTGACGGCCACGTCAGTCCAGTGAATCAAAAAATATTACTGACATGGTCAGGTCAACATGTGCCATTGATAGCAGGTAGTCAATGGCAGTTATGGGCAAAGCTGAAACGTCCACATCATTTAATGAATTGGGGGAGTACGCCATATGAAACTATTCTGTTCTACAAAGATATTAGAGCAACTGGTGTCGTTGATAAACGATTTCATTCCAAGCAGGTAAAGCAAGCTTCGCCATTAAACCTAAATCAACTGCGTCAACACATTGTTCAATTGATTGATTCAGCGTTGCCTGAAAGTCCATTTGCAGGACTCATTGCAGCAATGACGGTAGGCGACCAGTCGCGAATAACTGCTTCTGATTGGAAAGTTTTCCAGATGACAGGAACTAGCCATTTGATGGCGATATCAGGACTGCATGTGGGGTTGGTTGCTGGTTTGATCTATTTTCTGACTCGTTGGTGTTGGCGATTGTGTCCAATTGCATGTGAATGGATTGCTGCGCAACAAGTTGCAGCGATGACTGGCATGCTTGCAGCATTATGTTATGCCGCATTGGCTGGTTTTTCCATTCCAACAATTCGCGCTCTAATCATGTTATCAATATTTTACTCGCGTCAATTAATGTTAGTGACGCTAGATCCTTGGGAGGGGTGGGGATGGGCGCTGTTGTTAGTATTGCTGGTGACACCGAGTAGCATATTGATGCCAGGTTTTTGTTTGTCATTTTTAGCAGTTGCAGTACTGATCTTTGCTATGCAAGGACGCAGTCAAGAAACGGGACTTTGGTGGAAATGGGGGCGAGCTCAGTGGGCAATCAGCATTGGATTACTACCAATGAGTTTAAGTATTTTTGGATTATCTTCATGGATTGCGCCTGTAGCAAACATTATCGCAATTCCTTTTGTTGGAGGGGTGATTGTTCCTCTGAGTTTGTTAAGTCTTTTGTTAGGGCAAATCAGCGTATTTATTGGTACGGGATTATTAAAATTATCTGCTTGGGGGTTATCATTTGCATGGATGTTTCTTGAAACACTTTCAAATTTACACGGCGTGTTAGTTGCTTCTAGTGTGACAGATTGGCAATTACTTCTTGCAACGGTAGGTGTGTTGATTTGCTT
>JAUIKI010000154.1 GCA_030430875.1 Gammaproteobacteria bacterium
TAGCTGGCGGTGAAATAGGGAGTAAAAACCCAATCCATCCAAACGATCATGTCAACATGTCGCAGTCATCCAATGATTTTTTTCCAACAGTGATGCATGTGGCTGCTGTGATTGATTTACGTGAAACATTATTACCTTCGTTGGCTGCATTGACGCAAATTTTTGAAAAGAAGTCAGCAGAATTTGCAGACATAGTTAAAATTGGTCGGACCCATTTGATGGATGCAACGCCGTTGACATTAGGTCAGGAGATGTCGGGTTATGTTGCGCAATTGCAATTTGCGAAAAAACAAATTGAGAATGCATTGGATGGTTTGTACGATCTTGCATTAGGTGGTAGTGCTGTAGGAACTGGCATCAATACCCACCCGGATTATGCTGACCAAGTTTCGGCGAATATTGCCAAGTTGACGGGCTTCCCTTTTCGAAGTGCCGATAATAAATTTATGATGTTGGCTGCACACGATGCTGTGGTGGTTGCAAGTAGCGCATTAAAATTATTAGCGACTGCATGTATGAAAATTGCCAATGATATTCGGTTGTTAGGCAGTGGACCGCGCAGTGGTTTGGGTGAAATTATTTTACCTGCCAATGAGCCTGGTAGTTCGATCATGCCTGGAAAAGTCAATCCAACTCAGTGTGAAGCATTGACGATGGTTTGTGCTCAAGTCATGGGCAATGATGTTGCTGTTGGAGTTGCCGGCAGCCAAGGTCACCTTGAACTCAATGTCTATAAACCCGTGATGATTCATAATGTATTAGAATCAACGCGCTTGTTGGCAGATGCGATGAAAAGTTTTGATGAAAATTGTGTCAGTGGCATCAAAGCAAATGAATTAGCCATCAAAGAGCATGTTGATAATTCATTAATGCTTGTTACGGCACTCAACCCGATTATTGGCTACGATAATGCAGCAAAAGTGGCTAAAACAGCCTATGAGAAAAATCTGAGTTTGAAGCAAGCTGCCAAAGAATTGGGATTATTAACCGAAGCTGAATTTGATCAACATGTTGTGCCGGCAAATATGGTTACGCCTTAAGATACTATTGCAGTTTTAATGCAATGGTCTCCTTAAATAAATCGCGCTAAATGTATCAGGTTTTTATACTTGGCAGTTAGAATTTAACCTGACAGTTATTGATTTTTTGTAGATGCCTGTCAGGTAATGATTTAAATTAGCATAATTAAAGCAGTTGTTCGACAGTGATTCATTTAGTGATGAAGATGCTGACTATTGTGAACAGTATGTTCAGTCATTGGTTGTATATATTCTTTATCATAGGCCGAATCAATATGGCAAAGTTGTTTCACTAACATTAAATGATGTGCAGAAATGTTATCTCCCGAGATATTTTTTCCATAGGATCCACAGCCTAGCGTCATTGAAGGTTCAATGCTAACGCTAAACCCTATAGCTCCTTGAGTTGAGGGAGTGTTAACCAAGAATCGGTGCACGGGTATTTCTCTTGCCCACCGGTTGATATAATCATTATCGTTTGCGTGCATCACAAAAGTATGTCCCATGCCGCCATATTCGAGCACTTCACGGCAGCGTCGTAATCCTTCTTCTTCACCAGATACTTCATAAAAAGAGATAAGTGGGCACAAAATCTCCATTGATAGAGGAAATTCTTTTCCAACACCGTCATAAGGTACAACTAATAAAGTGGTTTCTTTTGGCACATGAAATCCAGCCAATTCAGATATCTCATATGCGCTACGACCAACGACATCTGGATTCATTTTTCCTTTAATTGTGCAAGATTTCTCTAACATTTTCACCTCATTGTCATTAACAATATAGGCGCCTTGATGCTCTAATGCAGAGCGTAGTTTTTTGGCAATGGATGATTCGCAAATTAATGATTGTTCACTCGCACAAATCGTCCCGTTATCAAATGTTTTACTGTTAACTAAGCAGGCAGCAACATGATCAAAATCAGCTGAATGGTGGACAAATACAGGAACATTTCCTGGGCCAACACCATAGGCTGGATTGCCAGCACTATAGGCAGCTTTCACTAAATCAGAACCCCCTGTCGCTAAAATTAAATCCGTGTCTTCATGTGTCATAAGGTGTTGGGTGGCACCAAGCGTTACATTTTTTAAACAAGTAATAATTCCTTCTGGGGCGCCTTCATTAATTGCAGCTTCTTCCATGATTCGACAAGCTTCGCTAATGCAGTGGGTTGCTTTGGGGTGTGGGCTAATGACAATCCCATTATGTGTTTTCAGTGCAATTAGGATTTTAAATAGCGCGGTTGACGTTGGATTAGTTACGGGAATTATGGCTGCCACAACACCATAAGGTTCAGCAATTTTATAAGTATGATTGTCTTCATTGCTTTCAATGATGCCAACACTCTTCATGTTTTTTATACGCTCCCACGTATTATGAATGGCAAAGTGATTTTTGAGATATTTACTCTCTCTGACGCCAATATGTGTTTCATCAACAGCTAAATCAGCTAGATACTGACAATGTTGTAACGCAGCATCAACCATCGCTTGGCAAACTGCATCAACTTGCTCTTGGGTGAATTGATAATATTTTTTCTGGGCAGCTCTTGTTTTACGCAAACACTCGCGTACTTCTTGCAATGCAATTAGATCATTGTCCATGATGATTTCCTAATTAATTAGATAAAACAAATTTCCAAAGTGACATAATAATATTAGTTTAAATATCGCACACTAGTTAAGTTAGTAAGCTGGTTTATGTGGCCACTCATCGGCTTAATATCTCATTTAGTCGTAAAGTAGTTTCTGAAAATTTATTATCTGCAATATATCTGATATTTTTCAAGAGCTACTTCTGTTTAAATAAAAGCTAAGTTTTGTGAAGATGTTTTTTTATAAATAAGAGCTGTAGCGAGTGAAATATTTTGCTAAATTAATAATGACAAATGTGATTTTAACGAATGAGTTTTTATGGGATGAAGCCAGCTGTTTAACCCAATGGTGAAGCAGCTCCTTGTAGCTGGGAGCTGATAAATTTTGGTGTGGTTTTTTTAGCGTTGATTGTAATTAGTTAATCAAGAAAGGGTGCTGGAATCCAATGAACTTGCTTTTTTCTTAATTCATAATGCAGCTTTAAAATCTTTATCTGAAAAATTTTTAATAAAAACAGGCAAATAGGTTGCATTATTATCTTCTCGGAGTTCACTGATTTTGTTCTTATAGTCAATAATTACACCCAGCCAATATTTTCCTTCTGATTGTGCGGGATGAATAAAAACACCCGTTTTTAACGTCGCAGGTTTATCGCGTGCTAAATCTATTTTACCTGTTTTTATTAATTGATCTGATGTCGTTATATTGTCATCTTTAGACAGATAAAAAGCGACGTCAATATCCGTTAGTTTTTTAATGCCACTGTTTTCATAGGTGAACTCAACCTTATAACTTTTACCTGCTGCAAGATTGTAAGTTTGCTCATAATTAAGGTTATTACTCATAGGTGAGTCATGAGATGGAAGATATATAGAGGTAAATTTGTGCAAGGCGTATGGGGTTTGTCCATTTTCAGGGTCAAATGCAGAGCTGTATTTGAAGTGTGTGACCGATATATCATGCCATTGACTCTCATTCAAAACGCCATATAAGGCAACTGCGCCATGACTTGCATCTTCACCTACATAGGCATTTGCAAATTTACTATTAGTTTGGAAAAATCGCTGGCTATTTCCCATAATATTATACCATCGAGATTCGTGATCTAATCCGAATACATGGCCTAACTCATGTGTCGTCGTGCCTTGAAATGAAACGTTATCTAGATTTTTATCATACGCGTTTATTTGTTTTTTCTTATTACCCGAATGCAGTATGTAGCCTGCATTACTAGGAAATATAACATCTGCAGCAGCAATATATTGTTTATTGGCCTTACATTTATTTCTTATAACAGAAGTGGGGGTGTTTACGTTTGATGAAAACCAAATTTCGTTCGTCAGATTTTTTGTATTAACAAACGTTTCACCATAGTTAAGGCTTTTCTTGAAAAATCCGTTACTTGGATTGTCATACCAACGATCTAATGCCACTTCAAATGCATTTGAGTAACTGCTTCCCGCAGGGAAACTATGTTTGCTCGCATAAAACTGCACAGGAATATCTTTGCTACGCCATTTAAGTTTTTCACCATAACAAGATATATGGGTATATGCTGATGTAGCTCCTGATAAAAAAAATAGTTGGAATACGCTGGTAAATACTACAAGTTTTATCCATTTATTTTTCAATGGCATTTTTTATTCCTCTTCATGAAAATTACAAAAAAATATTATTCTAAATGGGATGGTTTCTTAAGAGATTAATACCTTATTTTGACATTGGTGATGGTTCAGGTGATAAATCAACACCTTGGAATGACTGATTAATATCAGCAGTTACCACTGT
>JAUIKI010000155.1 GCA_030430875.1 Gammaproteobacteria bacterium
GGATGTCAAAGAAATTGTTGCGCCAAGAAATGAAATCGGGGATTTAAGTAAAAGCTTTCAGGATGTGGTTCAATCATTTCAAGAAGTAACAAATGTTTGTCAGGCAGTTTCAGTTGGTGATTATTCGCAATCTGTAGAGCTTCGTAGTGACAACGATATTTTGGCAAAAAGTATTAATCAGATGGCGAATACGTTGAGGGCTGTTGTTAAACAAGCTAACACGATCGCAGAAGGAGACTACTCACTAGAGATTTTGCCAAAATCAGCTAAAGATCAGTTGGCAATTGCTTTGTCAAACATGACTTACCGGTTAAAGACAATTAGTGCGGAGAACGAACATCAGCAATGGTTTAAAACAGGTCAAGCTGCTTTAAGTGAAAAGTTGCGTGGTGAACAAGGTTTGGAGCAGTTGGGTGATCAAGTTATTTATTTTCTCTGTCGTTATCTGAATACTGATATTGGTGCAATTTATTTTCGTGAAACAAATGATGAGTTACGCTTGGTTGCTACTCATGCATTTACTTTACAGCAAGCGACAACACAAACCTTAAAGTTGGGAGAGGGATTGGTTGGTCAAGTTGCGCTGAAACAAGAATATAATTTGATTGATACTGTACCTAGTGATATTCCATTGGTTAGATCTTCAATTATAGAAGCTTCACCAAAACAAATTTTAGTCTATCCTTTGGTCTATGAAGAGAATACTCTAGGTGTTATAGAGTTAGCAAAATTAACAAAATTCAGCGAGGATGAGCTGAATTTCGTAGAGTTAATGGCAGAGAGTATTGCAATTGCATTTGCTTCCAATCAGGCGAGATTAATTCTTGCAGAAATGTTAGATCAATCGCAGCAACAAGCCGATGCATTAGAGCGTCAGCAGCGTGCACTTAAACAAGCAAATGAAGATTTGGAGCTTAAAACAAAGGAACTGGTTACAGCAAATCAATATAAGTCTGACTTTTTAGCAAGGATGTCGCACGAGCTGCGAACACCATTAAACAGTATTTTGATTTTGTCGAAGACATTAGGTGAAAACAAGCAAAAGAATTTGATTGAGAAGCAAGTGCAGCATGCAAAGGTAATTTACTCAGCAGGTTCGGATTTATTAATGTTAATCAATGACATTCTTGACTTAGCAAAAGTTGAAGCAGGACGGATGGAAATATTAATCGATAAAGTAAGCCCTCAAGCTTTATGTGATTATATGTCGTCAAGTTTTATGCCTATTGCTGAGGACAAGAAAGTACGATTTATGACACAGCTTGCTACGGATATGCCGCCATTGATTTACACTGATCGACAGCGACTTGAACAAATTTTGCGCAACTTGATTTCCAATGCATTTAAGTTTACCGAGCGTGGGTCTGTGGAGGTTAGTGTTAAGTTGAGCGATAAAAAACTGCCTTCTTTGCAAGATGAGCGTGCAACTGGGCGGGTCATTTGTTTTCACGTGAAAGATACGGGTTGTGGAATCTTAAAAGATAAGCAGGAGCTTATTTTTGAAGCATTTCGCCAAGCAGATAGCAGCACTAGCAGGAAGTATGGTGGGACAGGTCTTGGGCTTAATATTTCAAAAGAATTAGCTCATGCATTGGGTGGATGTTTGGAAATCACGGAAAGTGAGCCTGCAAAAGGTAGTATATTCAGCTTATATTTGCCTGAAAAGCTATTGCCTACCGAAAACTCAATTATTGAAACGAAGAACTTAACGGAAGAAGGCAGCAAGGTCGTTGTAAGTATTGAAAAAGCGCAGATGGATATTGAAAAAGAGGAAGATAAATCTGTTTCTGGTTTAATTGTCGCTTGTGTTACTAATGATAAAGTAAAACGTACGCTGTCAGAAAACAATGATCAAAATCTTGTTGTCAAAATCTTGTCGAGCATGGATGAGTGTTATAGTTTTCTCAGTGAGAATACTGCCAAAATATTACTTGTTGGTGGTGAATTTTGTAAAAATGATCAGCTTGAACAATTTAAGGCTATTGAGCAGCTTGGGGTTACGATTGGGATGATTTCTCCAGCAAACAAAAAGTTATCTAAATCATTCTCAGCTATTATTAAAGTAAGATTAGATCAAAATAACATTCTTTTTCGTGATCTTTTGACATTGCTGAGTCAGCAAAAAGAAGCAGAAAGCCGAGATGCTGATGAAAAATCAATTGATCATAAGGTGAAAAATATTATTCATCACTCTGTATTTGTCGATAAAAAGATTTTGATAGTGGATGATGATATGCGAAATATTTATGCACTCAATGCCTTATTAGAAGACCATGGAATTAGTGTGGTGGTTGCAACGAGTGGTAGAGAAAGTCTCAATATTTTACAAAAAAATCAAGATATTGAGATGGTCTTTATGGACATCATGATGCCTGAGATGAGTGGAATAGAGACAATTCATGAAATACGAACTACGCTTAATCAAGATTTGCCAGTTATAGCAGTGACTGCTCAAGCCACAGAACAAGATGGAAAAGCCTGTTTGGAAGTCGGTGCAAACGAGTGTATGGTGAAACCAATTAGTCCTCAAAAACTGGAATCAACGCTGAAAAAATGGCTGAGTTGATGATGGATTTTATGATATTACTTATTTAATAAACACTATGATCAAACAAAAAATACTATTAGTAGATGATCGACCTGAAAATCTTGTGGCACTAGAGGCTATTCTAGAGGACCCTGATTGCCAATTAATCAAAGCGACATCCGGTCAAGAAGCTTTAGCCTACTTATTGAAAAATGATGTGGCACTTGTCTTGCTAGATGTGCAAATGCCCGAGATGGATGGTTTTGAAGTAGCTCGTCTCATGCAAAAGAATAATCGAACAAGGCACTTACCTATTATTTTTGTGACAGCAATTAGCAAGGATCAAGAGTTTGTTTTTAAAGGTTATCGCAGTGGTGCGGTTGACTACCTGTTTAAACCGGTAAATGGGGAATTATTACGTAGTAAAGTTCAAGTGTTTCTGGGGCTTGATCGACAGCGCCAGCAGTTGGAGATCAATTTACAGAAAATTCAAGAGTTAACACAGCGAAACGAACTGATTTTAAAATCAGTGGCTGAAGGGATTATTGGAACGGATGAAGCAGGTAGGATTACTTTTGCAAATCCATCTGCTAGAAATATGTTAATTAGAAAGAAGAAATCCATTGTTGGCCATTTTTTACATGATGTGATTTTCGCATTAGATTCATCAACAAATGAAGAAGAAAAAAACTTAAATATCAATTGGGAAGAATCTTATATTTTCAAACGTTGTCTTGCTGGACATGAATATCATGTGGAAAATGATGTCTTTGTGAAAGCTGATGGTAATCCATTTCCTGTTGAGTATCGAGCCCGTCCAATTTTGAATGAAGAGGAAAAATTCAATGGAGTTGTCTTGGTATTTCAAGACATAACGGAGCGAAAAAATGCTCAGGAAAAGCTTGTGCAATTAGCTCGTTATGATTCATTAACTGGCCTAGCAAATCGGGCTTTATTTATTGATTTATTGAATCAATCAGTTTCCCGCTCTCGACGTGCTAAGAAAAATTTAGCCTTGTTGTTTTTAGATCTCGATCGATTTAAACACGTGAATGATATTTTGGGTCATGATACGGGCGACTTATTATTGAAAGAAGTTGCAAGCCGTTTGGTAACGTGTATTCGTGAAGGTGATACCATCAGTCGTTTGGGTGGTGATGAATTTACAATATTGCTTGAATCAGTTTTGGCAAGAGAAGGGGCTATTGTTGCGCAAAAAATAATTGATGCTATGAGTGTTCCTTTTAATGTACAAGGACAAGAGATTTTCATGGGAATTAGTATTGGTATCGCAACTTACCCTGATTTTGCAACAGACCCTGAAAATTTATTAAAGTGTGCCGATATGGCAATGTATCACGCTAAAAATCAGGGTAGGAATAACTACCAATTTTTCACTCCGGGGATGCAGCAAAAAGTGATTACGATTTACCAAAAATGCTGGCTACCAGTGGAAGTGTAGAAAACGGAAAAACCATTGCTTCTAATTACTGTTTGGCTTGTCACAAAATCGGATCTGAAGGAATTGATTTTGGGCCTGGACTCACAGAAATCGGCGACAAACTATCCAAAGAAGGGTTATTTAATGCTATCATCAACCCTTCCGAGGGAATGGGATTTGGGTATGAGACTCAATTAGTCAAGCTGAAAGATGGTAATGAATTCACATGTATAGTCAATTCAAAAACAGAAAATGACCTGATCGTAAAACTGGTGGGAAGTAGTGAGCAGAAGATTTATAAACTGGCCGATGTGGAAAGCGTCACCCAGCAGGATCAGTCTCTGATGCCAAAATTCCCACTTTCTGAAACAGAACTAGTGGATTTGGTGAGCTATTTGGAAACTTTGAGAAAATAAATTTTTCTCT
>JAUIKI010000156.1 GCA_030430875.1 Gammaproteobacteria bacterium
CATTACGGGCGATGATATTGATGATTTTGCAGGTGGTGGTTTGCGAGACTCAACTCGAATTGCAGCAAGTAATCCCGCTTTATGGAGCGATATTTTACTTGCTAATTCTGCAAATATGCTGATTATGATTGAAGCACTGACTGAGTGCTTGGCGCTTGTTAAGAAAGCATTGATTTCTCGGGACGAAAAAAGACTTATTGAAATATTTAAGCAAGCAAAATGTGTAAGAGATCAGCTGCAAGATTAGGAAAGTTTTTTGAATAGGGTTTATAGTACAAAGATAATTAAATATTCTCGGGAGAGTGAACGTGTCAGCTTCAATAACATTTGTTGCTAAATCAAGCAAAGCACTAAAAGGTAAAATCCGAGTTCCAAGTGATAAATCTATTTCTCATCGATCAGTAATGCTGGGTTCTCTTGCAAATGGTGTAACAAATGTGCGCCATTTTCTAGAGGGCGAAGACAGCTTGGCAACATTGGAAGCGTTTCGTCAAATGGGCGTTAAAATTGATGGACCTGAGCAAGGTCAGTTGGTGATTCATGGGGTGGGGTTGAATGGCTTAGTTGCTCCTAAACAGCCTCTGAATTTAGGGAATTCTGGAACGTCAATGCGTTTGATGTCTGGGTTGATGGCAGGGCAGCAATTTGATTCAGTTTTAATTGGTGATGAGTCTTTGTCAACTAGACCTATGCAGCGTGTTGTCAGACCGCTAACCCAAATGGGAGCCTCCATTGAAGTAACTGAAGGTGGTTTACCTCCATTAGAAATTGCTGGAGGGCAGAAATTAGTAGGTATCAATTATGAAAGTCCAATGGCAAGTGCTCAAGTTAAATCGTGTTTATTATTAGCTGGAATCTACGCTGAGGGAAAAACAACAGTTGTTGAGCCGGGGATTACTCGAGATCACACTGAGAGAATGTTAGAAAGTTTTGCGTATCCAGTTCAAAAAACTGGTTCAAGTGTCACAATTGCTGGTGGTGGTGAGTTAATTGCGACAGATATAGTGATTCCTGCCGATATTTCTTCTGCTGCGTTTTTTATGGTTGCTGCATCGATCACCCCTGGATCAGATATCATATTAGAAGAAGTTGGTATTAATCCAACAAGGGTGGGTGTTATTAACATTCTGCAAAAAATGGGTGCTGATATCACGCTATTGAACTCAAGAAACTTGGGTGGAGAACCTGTTGCTGATGTACGAGTTCGGCATGCAGATTTGGTTGGTATTGAAATTCCCAAAGAACAAGTTCCGTTAGCTATTGATGAATTTCCAGTGTTATTTATTGCTGCAGCTTATGCGAGTGGGATAACAACATTGCATCATGCCGAAGAATTGCGCGTCAAAGAAAGTGATCGAATTCAGGCTATGGCAGATGGCTTAACAACATTGGGTATTTATAATAAACCACTGCCTGATGGAATTATCATCCATGGAGGAGTTGTTAGTGGTGGACAAGTAGATAGCTTTACGGATCACCGAATAGCAATGTCTTTTGCTGTGGCTGCTTTGGGAGCAACAGGTGAAATTTGCATTCGTGATTGCCAAAATGTTGCAACATCATTTCCTGGTTTTATTGATATCTGTCAATCAGTTGGAATGGATATTACCTCAGTATGAGAAAATCAGATGTCCCCGTAATTACGATTGATGGGCCGAGTGCGTCAGGCAAAGGAACAGTTAGTCAGCGTTTGGCTCAACAGTTAGGTTGGCACTGGTTGGATAGCGGTGCCCTGTATCGAGCGATTGCCTGGTATTGCTTGGAGCAGTCCACGGATATTCAATCTGAAGAAGCTATACTTGCAGCAATTGAGAGAGTATCTATTGATTTCCATCAGCATGATCAACAAGTTGCCGTTGAAGTTAATGGGAAGCTGGTGGATCACGAGTTGCGTACGGAAGCTTGTGGTAACATGGCTTCAAAAATTGCTGCGATGGCAGCTGTTCGACAAGCTCTTTTGGGAAAACAACGCTGTTTTCGTAAATCTCCAGGCTTGGTTGCTGATGGTCGTGATATGGGAACCATTGTTTTCTGTGATGCTCCTCTAAAAATATTTTTGACAGCGAGTCCGGAAATTCGTGCTCAAAGACGTTATAACCAGTTGAAAGATAAAGGAACAGATGCTAATCTTGCGGGTCTTTTGCAAGAAATCATGGAGCGCGATCAGCGTGATCAGGGTCGTAGTGTTGCTCCATTGAAAGCAGCTGATGATGCAAACTGCATTGATTCTTCCAATTTATCTGTTGATAAGGTGTTGGAGAAGTTGATCCAATTAGCAACGAATGCTGGATTATTAGGTGCTCGACACAAGCAATAGCTGGGTTGAGTTTTTATTAACGAACGTGCAGTTGGCTTCTTATAAACTGTGCACAAAGCCGATAGACAGTTTTCTCAATGAATATTGATGAACTGGCTGGGGTGAAACATAACACTGAGATTGATATGACTGAGAGTTTTGCGGCTCTATTTGAAGAGAGCATAAAGGGTATTGAAATGCGACCAGGTTCAATTGTAACTGGTCAGATAGTTGATATTGATAATGATTGGGTGATAGTTAATGCTGGATTTAAATCTGAAGGCATTATTCCCCTTGAGCAATTTCTTAATGAGAATGGCGATATTACCATCACTGTTGGTGATGAGGTGCAGGTTGCACTAGAAGCATTCGAGGATGGCTTTGGTGAAACGCGTTTGTCTAGAGAACGTGCCAAACGAATTGAAACGTGGAAACAGTTGGAAACTGCCTGTGAGAATGGTGATGTGGTTAAAGGTTTAGTTGCAACGAAGGTTAAAGGTGGGTACACCGTTGAGCTTGATGGTGTTCGTGCCTTCTTGCCAGGCTCGCTAGTTGATGTGAGGCCTGTGAGAGATAATTCTTCTCTTGAAGGAAAAGTCATTGAGTTGAAAGTTATTAAGTTAGATCAAAAGCGTAATAATGTTGTTGTTTCTAGAAAAGCAGTTTTAGAGTCCGAGAATAGCGCCGAACGTGAGGCTATTCTTGCAAATATGCAAGAAGGACAGGTTGTTAAAGGTATCGTTAAAAATATCACTGATTATGGAGCGTTCCTTGATCTAGGTGGGGTTGATGGTCTGTTACACATTACCGATATTTCGTGGAAGCGAATTAAGCATCCAGGTGAAGTGCTGCAAGTTGGTGAGGAAGTTGATGTTAAGGTGTTGAAATTTGATCGTGAGCGAAATCGTGTTTCTTTAGGCATGAAGCAACTTGCCGATGATCCATGGGTTGATATTAAAAATCGATACCCAGAGAGAGCTAAAATCAAAGCAGTTGTCACTAATTTAACAGATTATGGATGTTTTGCTGAGATTGAGCAGGGTATTGAAGGTTTAGTGCATGTTTCTGAAATGGACTGGACCAATAAAAATATTCATCCATCTAAATTACTGCAAGTTGGTGATGAAGTTGATGTTATTGTTCTAGAGATAGATCAAGAGCGTCGTAGAATTTCGCTTGGTATGAAGCAATGTCATCCAAATCCTTGGGAAGAGTTTGCTAATGCCCATCAAAAAGGTGAAAAAATCACTGGAAAAATTAAGTCTATTACTGATTTTGGTGTATTTATTGGGCTGGATGGTGAAATTGATGGCTTAGTACATTTATCGGATATTTCGTGGGAAGAAGATGGTGAAGAAGCGGTTAGAAATTATTCAAAAGGTGATGAGATTGAATCAGTAATTTTGGGTGTGGACCCTGAGCGAGAACGTATTTCGCTCGGTATTAAGCAACTCAATGCTGATCCGTTTATTCTTTATACTGAAACTAATGATCGCGGATCAATTGTGAAGGGAACTGTTGCAACAGTTGATCAAAAAACAGCTAAAATTAATTTGGCTGATCAGGTTGAGGGTATTTTGGATGCAAACGAAGCAAGTCGCGATAAAGTTGAAGATTTGCGGAATGTTTTGAAAGAAGGTGATCAAATTGACGTGAAAATCACTAATCTTGATAAGAAAAGTCGCGTTATTACTCTTTCTATTAAAGCGAAAGAACGTGATGAAGAAAAGCAAGCCCTTGCCTCATTACGACAAGATAAGCCAGTTGAAGTGAGTAATACTATTGGCGACCTTTTGAAAGGTCAAATTGAGGCAAATAAAGAGAGCAACGAGTAATTTATATAGTTGCTTTAATTTATTTTTCTAAGTGGGTGATTTTGGCAGCAAACGAAACAATTTTTCAGAAATTTTGGTGGGAAAATGACAAAAACTGAGTTGATTGAGCATATTGTAAGAAATCAACCTCATCTTTCCATGAAAGATGTTGAGTTGGCTGTCAAAATCATTTTAGAGCATATGTCTAATGCGTTGGCCTCTGGTCAAAGGATTGAAATTCGAGGCTTTGGTAG
>JAUIKI010000157.1 GCA_030430875.1 Gammaproteobacteria bacterium
ATGGGAGGATATGCCAGTCCTGTTGATTTCTACGTAGAAAAACTCGTGGAGGGAATTGCTACAATTGCTGCAGCCTTTTACCCTAAAAAGGTTATTGCGAGATTATCAGATTTCAAATCTAATGAGTATGCTAATTTGATTGGTGGTGATCTCTATGAGCCAGATGAAGAAAACCCTATGCTGGGATTTCGTGGTGCTTCACGCTATATTTCTGATATGTTTCAAGATTGTTTTGAACTTGAATGTCGAGCATTTAAGAAAGTCAGAGAAGAAATGGGGCTAACCAATGTTGAAATTATGGTGCCCTTTGTAAGGACAGTTGGTGAAGCCAAACAAGTTATTGATTTATTAGCAGAAAATGGTCTAGAGCGAGGCAAAAATGGATTGCGTATCATTATGATGTGTGAATTACCTGCTAATGCATTACTCGCTGAAGAGTTTTTGCAATATTTTGATGGTTTTTCAATTGGCTCTAATGATTTAACTCAATTAACATTAGGGCTGGATAGAGATTCAGGCATCATCGCTCATTTATTTGATGAGAGAAATCCGGCAATCAAGATACTGCTTGAACAAGCCATCAGCGCTTGTAGAAAAAATAATAAATATATTGGTATTTGTGGCCAAGGTCCGTCAGATCACCCTGATTTTGCTAAATGGCTTGTGGAGCAGGGCATTGATACTATTTCTCTTAATCCCGATTCCGTACTGGAAACATGGTTTTTCTTAGCAGAAAAATAAATAGCTTAAAGCTAAGCTAGATAAATTCCCCCAGTCTAGCTTAGCTTCTTTTTGTTAAACTCTATACGGTTGCAGGGCAGCACCATGGATTACCTGTTGGAATCTGCCTTGAAGTGACTTCCAGTTTTTAATATTTAACTCGTTACTCTTCTTCTGTTTCTTTTCTATCAGTTTTTTTGTCTTCTGCTGAGTCTTTATCAGTAGATTTTCCAATAGGAAACCCGACACTTGCTCCAACTCCAACACCACCGCTGCCTCCACCAATTCCTATTCCGAGAGAAGGTGTACATGCGGTAACAGAAAACAGTAGCTGAGAAAAAAGTAACAAGATGCCTATAATATTAATGAAACGCATTTTGTAACTCCTTAGCTGGTTGGATCAACAAATAAATCAGTAATAAAGTCAGTTGTTCCTGCTTCAAAAGCATATTTATCCAAATCAGTAATGCCGCGTTCTTTTAGAATTGCTTCGTCAATTAATGTTTGTCCTGTCAAAGCACAGTTTTCTGTTGTAAATATTTCATAAGCAGCATCAGCCATAATCTCAGGTGTTCGTGCTTTTTTGAAATAGCTTTGCCCACCTAATTCGAACTCAATAGCAGCTGTTGCAATAATCGTTTTTGGCCATAATGAATTAACAGCGATATTAGACGATTTAAACTCTTCTGCCATACCAATAGTAAACATTGACATACCATATTTAGTGAGAGTATATGCCGCATGATTTTTAAACCAAATAGGGTTTAAATCAATCGGTGGTGACAAATTAAGAATATGAGGATTTTCTGATTTTTTGAGATACGGCAGAACTGCTTGTGAGCAAACAAATACGCCTCGTGAATTAATCTCATGCATTAAATCAAAACGTTTTAGTGGCAGATTTTCAACACCCATTAATTTAATTGCACCGGCATTATTTATCAAACCATCAATACCACCAAATGTATCCACAGCAGTTTCAACCATTTTAATTACTTGATCCTGATGGCGAATATCTACTTGAAAAGGCAGAGCTTTCCCTCCAAGGGCTTCAATTTCTTCAGCAACACTAAAGATAGTGCCTGGTAATTTTGGATGTGGTTCTGCACTTTTTGCAGCAATAACAATATTTGCACCTTCTTTGGCAAATTTGAGTGCAAACTCTCGCCCAATTCCGCGACTAGCACCGGTAATTATGATGGTTTTATTGGTAAATTTAGCCATTTTGATTCCTTTTTTTGATTGTTGATGTATATGGTGTAATTTTTTTAAAAGAAAAGCAATACGTTGCTATCTATGCGGTTCAATTTCAATTAATAATTGGCGTTTTTTTACTTGATCTGCTGTTATGGTATGCACTGCTTTTATAACACCATCACAGTTAGCCTTGATTGGATGCTCAATTTTCATCGCTTCTAATGTCACCAATGTTTGTCCTTCTATTACTTTTTCGTCCATAACTGTTTGAATATCAATAATTAAACCATCCATCGGTGCAAAAATTTTCCCATCGCCATCAAGGCTTTTTTGCATCGGTGGAGTATACGTATTATCAATAAATTTATATTCACAATGATTAATGTTGAGCACTAACTCCTTATCATTAAGGTGAAAGAAAACCTTTTTACTCACACCATCTTCAATGAAAACACAATAATCATCATCAATTTTTTGCAATATAACCTCAAAATCTTTGTCGGCAATTTTACAATTAATCACTGTTTCAGTCTTATTCGTTATTTTGGTTGTAATAGTGACCCAGCGCTCATTATTATTGCAATGTAATAAATAAGGCTTTTCAATGGGATTAGCACTAAACCAATCAATAAATCGTGTATCTATTGCGGATTGCTTAGTATATATAGCATGTAAAATAGTTGCTGCAAACGCAAACGTTAAAAGGTCAGCAGATTGTTTCTGCATACTCTCATCCTTATTGAAATCTGTTTGAATGAAAGCCGTAGTTGCTTTTCCTTCAATAAATGCTGGATGCCTGAGAATGTTTTCTAAGAAGCGAAGATTGACTGTTACGCCAAATAGTTGGATATCTTCCAATGCCTTTAGCAGTCGATTTCTAGCTTGCTCTCGATTTGCACCATGTGCAATAATTTTTGAAAGCATAGGGTCGTAGTAAGGAGAAATTTCATCATGAGTTTTAACACCTGTATCAATGCGAACACCCGCTAAAGTAGGCCACGACAACTGATCAATTCGACCTGTTTGCGGCATAAAGTTATCTCGAGTATCTTCTGCATACAAACGAGCTTCAATAGCATGACCGTCAAGTTTTATAATATCTTGATTCCATGGAAGCTTTTCACCTTGAGCAATACGAACTTGCCATTCAACCAGATCAATTCCTGTAATAAATTCAGTGACTGGATGCTCTACTTGCAAACGAGTATTCATCTCTAAAAAATAAAAATCTTTATTTTCATCAACAATAAACTCAACTGTTCCGGCATTAATATATTCACAGGCCTTTGCTGCATTAACTGCAGCTTCTCCCATTTTTTTTCGCAATATTTTATCAATAAAAGGTGAGGGAGCTTCTTCAATAACTTTTTGATGGCGACGTTGCACAGAACAATCACGCTCACCTAAAAATAAAACATTACCATGCTGATCAGCAAGAATTTGAATTTCAATATGTCTCGGTGATTGAATCGCTTTTTCAAGAATCATTTCATCGCTTCCAAACGCATTTTTTGCTTCTGATTTCGCTGACTTTAATTGAGCAAGAAACTCTTCTTCATTATTAGATAAACGCATACCACGACCACCTCCACCCGCAGCAGCTTTGATCATGACAGGGAAACCAATTTTTCTAGCTTCACTTATTAAGCATTCATCAGATTGATCGTCACCTTCATAGCCTGGAATGCAGGGAACACCTGCTTTTAACATGGAAATTTTTGCTTGTCGCTTATTACCCATCAATGCAATTGCTTCAGATTTGGGTCCAATGAAAGTAATATTATTTTCATTGCATGCATCGGAAAACGCTGCATTTTCAGATAAAAAACCATAGCCAGGATGAATTGCGTCAGCTTTTACCTGTTTAGCTACCTGAATAATTTTATCAATAACTAAATAGGATTGGTTAACTGGAGCAGGACCAATTCGAATAGATTCATCAGCTATAGACACAGCTAACGTATCTTTATCAATATCACTATAAATCGCAACCGTTCGTATTCCTAATTTTTTTGCAGACTGTATGATGCGAACAGCAATTTCACCACGATTTGCAATTAATAATTTCTGAATAGTTAGCATTTTTTATGACTCCACAGCCCACTTTGGTTTACGTTTTTGAACGAAAGCCATAGTGCCTTCAGTACCTTCATCACTTTTTACTGCTGTGGAAAACAACATGGCAGCAGAGTCCAGCAATGAAGAATCAATAGATATAGCTGTGTCTAATAATAATTGTTTAGTCACAGCATTTGCAGTAGGTGCACAGCGTTTTACTTGTTGTATAGTGCGCGTTAATTTTTTCTCAAGATCCATTTCTGAATCAAAAGTCTCATGAACAATTCCAATTAATTTAGCGTGCTCGCCATCAAATCGTGATCCAAGTAAGGCTAGCTGACGTGCTTTAGTCAAACCAATCCGTTGTACAACATAG
>JAUIKI010000158.1 GCA_030430875.1 Gammaproteobacteria bacterium
TGAAATGGTTCATTAATCAGCCGTTGGCAAATCGGGAAACTTTGTCGTCTAGTAGTTGCCATAAATTTCCCTAACCGATAACCAAATTGTTGCTGTAATTGTACTAAAAAATCTGCATCTGTCAGAGACAGTAATGCTAAACGCTGATCACTCACCGTCCAAATTAAGGCAGAAACATTAGGCCCCAGCGGCAGTAAAGCAACGGCACCATCTGCAGTAAAACGCTCATAGGCAACATGTTGATGAGGTTTTTCATGGTTGATAGTCGCAACAATTGCACTCTGTCCATAGGCTGTTGTCTGAGAATCAAAGGCTAGCTTTTGGTGTAACTCTGATTGCATACCACCCGCTAAAACAACTAGCTGAGCTACAAGTGTATTCGTTTGATTAGCGTATTTATAACTAACCACCCTCTGATTATCAATCCAGTCAATAGCTTGCACGTTTGCACATTGAATCAATGTGACTGAATGTTGCCTTTGCAGGAATGCTAATAAAATTGTTTTAAGCTGATGACTTTTTATCACATAACCTAACGCGTCTATCTGATGATCAACCGCATGCAATCGCGTGGTGCCAAAGCTACCTTGTTGAGACACATGAATATCAGTAATAGGACAGCTTTTTTCCTCAATCTCAGGCCAAAGACCACGACGCTCATAAATCATGCGACTTCGGTAAGCTAGTGCAATTGAGCGTGTGTCTGCTTGATCAGAATCATCAAGTGATAATTTATCTGCTTCAATTAATGCTATTTTCAATGATTTAGTTTCTGAAGAACTTGCCAACAATGCAGCAAGACTTAAACCAACCAAACCACCACCAACAATAATAATATCGTATTGGTTCGTCATATTATTAACGCAGCGCTTCAATATCAGCAATAGTTTTTGGTGCACCAATAGATAAAATATCATGACCAGACTTAGTGACTACCGCATCATCTTCAATGCGAATTCCAATGCCTTGCCATTTACTTGCACACGGATAATCAGGTGAAATGTAAATGCCAGGTTCAACGGTTAAGACCATCCCTGGCTCAAATATACGCCATTTGTCATTCACTTTATATTCACCAACATCATGAACATCCATTCCCAGCCAATGTCCGGTTCGGTGCATGTAAAATGGGCGATAGAGCTCCTTAGCAATCGCACGTTTTAAGCTAGCCTTAATAATCCCAAGATCAATCAAACCCTTGGTAATGACACGCACTGCTGCCTCATGTGGTTCATTCCAATGGCAACCAGGCTTCACAAATTCAAGCGCTGCTATTTGTGCATCCAAAACAATTTGATACAACGCTTTTTGAGCTGGCTTAAATTTACCACTCACTGGAAATGTTCGTGTCACATCTGATGCATAAAGATCAAACTCACAACCTGCATCAATTAAAACTAAATCAGATTTTTTTAGTTTCATGGCATTGTCGTTGTAATGCAAGACGCAGGCATTATCACCTCCAGCAACAATGGATGGATAAGCATGTGAACGGCTACCTTCCATCATAAATTCATGCAAAATTTCTGACTCTAATTGAAATTCATACATGCCAGGCTGACAGGTTGATATGGCTCTGATGTGAGCCTTTGCAGTAATTTCTGCCGCTCTTCGCATCAGCTTAATTTCATGCGCACTCTTAATTAAGCGCTGCTCATGCAACAAATGATCCAGTGCCACAAACTCGCCAGGTGAATGAGATCCACTTCTAGCTTTTGCTTTAATTTGATTTACCCAGTTTAAAATTGAACGATCAAATTCTGGATAACAACCCATGGCATAATATAATCGCTCACGTCCTTCAATTAACCCAGGAAGAATGTCATCAATATCATTGATTGGAAATGCATCATCTGCACCGAAATATTTACACACCCCTTCCGGTCCATATCGCCGACCATGCCACAATTCTTGTGTTAAATCACGCTCTTGGCAAAATAAAATGTATTCGCCATGTTTGCGATTTGGTATTAATACCATCACTGAATCAGCTTCAGTAAAACCACTTAAGTAGTAAAAATCACTGTCTTGACGATAGGGATACTCCACATCACGGTTACGAATTCGAATCGGTGCTGATGGCAAGATAGCAAGACTATTCTCCCCCATTTGCGCCATTAATAGCTGACGTCTTCGCTTAAATTCTTGTTGAGATATTGAAAGTGCTTTCATTGATTAAATACTCGTAAACGTTTAGTCATAAATCTAGAGAAATCTCATTTGCTAATGCAACATCTCTGGTTGTTCTGGTACAGCATTACAATCCATAAACAAAAACAGTGTTGCCATTCGTACATATTCAATTAACTGCATGAGGTCATCTTCGCTTTCTTGAACATTGCTGTCATCTTCATTATCCCAAGCCATATTAGAAATCTCCACAAAATCCCGTAGAACTTCTTGTGATTCCTCAGACATAGATGCCACTGCATCAAAACCAATACCAAAACTTGCTAAAAAACCTTCGCACCATTTGGATAATGCACCAGCACGACTTGCAATTGATGCTTGATCA
Source organism: Gammaproteobacteria bacterium (assembly GCA_030430875.1). GTDB lineage: Bacteria > Pseudomonadota > Gammaproteobacteria > Pseudomonadales > JAUIKI01 > JAUIKI01. Next base: position 2,516 of record JAUIKI010000158.1, read on the forward strand.
TCTGGGAGTAACACCTCAAAATCAAATGCCTGTTTCGTTAATTCAGAATGAACATGTTCATATAGCAAATTAATCTGTTTCATTTGTTGACGCTCTATGTCACTTAGACTCATAAATTCTTGCAAAGTAGCCTGCCATTGTTGGACATTCAATGCGGGCTTAGTCACCACCTGACCACATATAATGCCATGCAACTCGGATACGCTCATTGATTCTTTAATTTGCTCAAGCAGTGAGATGGTTTTTTGATACATCCTTAGAAACTCCATACCTTACATTGAAATGATAGCTAAACCCATACTAACAAACTGAGGCCTTTGCAATAAAGGACAATCCAAGAAAAAATTGGCACTTCGCTACAAAATGCAAGAAATGGCCAGTTTTGCAACAAAACATAACGATTTTTAACCATTTTTTATCATCGTGACTTATTGCAAAGGCCTCAAACTACAATTGCTGCAATAAACATTATAATTACACCACGTGTTATCAGTTAGTTTAGTGACGCAATTACTAAAACTCTTGGTCTGATACATGTTAAGATTGTATTCACATGCTAAAACCTCATAAATTGAGAAATTGACCCAAAAACGCTTGCGATTTATAGTAGAGATTACTGAAAACCAAAGCAAGATGGGAAACTAATTAAGGTTCAATCTGATGCAAGAAACCACTTTCCAATTACTCGAGAAAAAAATTGATGAGCTCATCACGACGTGTGCCCGACTCCGGCAACAGAATGAATCGCTGATGGCCAAGCAAGAAAACTGGCAGATGGAGAGAAAACTGCTGTTGCGCAAAAATGACTTAATTCGCAATAAAATTGAAGCGATGATCATGCGACTCAAAGAACTGGAGACCGATAAAACATGAAAAATCATGCGACAGTAAGTGTTTATGTGCTTGATAAAGAGCACAAAATTAGCTGCCCGCCCCAAGAACAAGAAGCTTTACTCAAGTCAGCTGAGTACCTCAATAAGAAAATGCAAGAAGTGCGTTCAAATGGCAAGGTCTTAGGCGTTGAAAGTATTGCTGTTATTGCTGCATTAAATATTGCCCATGAGTTGCTTAGCCAAGCTGAAAAAACCAAAAGTTATTGCAGTCAAGATGACATTGAAAATTTGTTGTCAAAAATTGAAATATCATTGGAGTCTTGATTTTTCAACGAAATCCATGCAATCTTTGATTCATTGTGTATAATGATAATAAGCTCCCTAAAACGCTCGTCAGTTGGAATAGTCCTCGAGCCGATACGCATATAAATGGGGCTTCTCGACGTGATATCTGTGTGCATGTCCATGTAAATGGAAAGCCTGATGATATCCCAGAAGCCACCCCTTGAGCCAACTGGGTTCAAGGTCAGACCAACAACGGCATGATGGGGAGCCCTTCAATCAACCATGTCTGATTCAACCATCCAACGCAATTTAAGAAAAAGCATTCGTCATCAGCGAAAGAGCCTATCTTCCTTATTCAGGCAAGACGCCGCTAAAAAAATCACGCAACAAATTATTCATTCACGTTTTTTTTCTCCTAAGCATCTTGCTTTCTATATTGCCAATGATGGTGAAGTTGATCCCAGATACCTCATCCAAAATGCCTGGCTACGAAATAAAACCTGCTATCTGCCTTATCTTGCTCCACTGGGTAACAAACACCTTTGGTATTTATCCCACCACCCTCAGAATCAACTCAAAAACAATCATTACGGCATTCCTGAACCTATCTTTAACTCAGCAAAAAAAAGGAGTCCCTGGAGTCTGTCTACGGTATTTGTTCCATTGGTTGCTTTTGACGAATTTGGTGGAAGGCTTGGAATGGGCGGT
>JAUIKI010000159.1 GCA_030430875.1 Gammaproteobacteria bacterium
GTTAACTGGGTGTCCTTTCATTGCGAGAAAATCCACAAAGTCTTCTAAGACGAAGAGCAGTTTTTCTTGCAAGACAATGAATTGTGCGCCATGTAGTTTTTGCTTGCAAAGAAATTGCGATAAGGAAAAATGAGGGGTTAATTGAACATTTTTGTTGTCGTCCGTTACGCGAATAAAGCCCTTTGGCACGTTATAAGTGCTTAAACCTTTAAGTGGTTCATCAGGATATTCTCCAATTAAATAGCCGTCTAATTTGCCATTTTTTGTGTCTTCATAGGGAATAAGTACAAATACATTGAGATGAATGACAATATTTTCATCTACTTTGACATCAATTGTGTAAAGTCCAGGTTCTTCTGGGGCCTGCCATTTCCAGGATTTGGCGCCGTTTTGTGTCAATTTTCCGGCGTTTGAGAAAATCTGTACGTTGTGATTTATGTCAGATTGTGTGCTGATACGCTGAATTTCTTTTGGGAGAATAAATACACTAAAAATAGGCAAATCAATGACAAGGTCATTGAATTTTAATGTAGTGTTTTGTTTAATTTGATTGAGTTTTTTAGTCTCTACAGCATGCGTGCTACTTGCCAGGAATGAATTCCCGAAACACAGAGAAATTAGAGACAAAAACCATAAAAATAACCGCGTGCGATTACGAAATTTTGGCATAATTGACCGAAAGAGTTAATGTCTAAGCGCTTGAGCGACTTGTTGATCACGATTGTAGTGATCGTTCATAAAGTAGACATTATAGTCTTTATCAACCCAATTTGTCCAGTAGAGCAGGTAGATTGGAATGGGTTTGTCAAAGTTTACAACTTGTCGCTTGCCAGAAATAATTGTGTCAGAAATGGTGTCAGTGTTCCATTGAGATTCATCTTTGAGTAGTGCTTCAGCAAGCTGGAAAGGTTTTTCAACTCGAACACATCCCGAGCTGTATAAACGTTTTGGTTTATCAAATAGGCTTTTATCAGGCGTATCATGAAGGTAAACCTGATGACGATTAGGAAATTTAAACTTTATGCTTCCCAGTGCATTATTGCTTCCTGGACGTTGTTGTAGTTTGAAGGGGAAATTGCCGAGAGAGTAGTCTTCCCATTTAACAGTACTGGCGTCAACTTTCACGCCGTCTTGATAAACATCATAGCGATTACCTTCTAAAAATCCTGGATTTTTCTTAATTTTAGGTAACAAGTCCTTAGCAGCGATATTTCTTGGCACATACCAACTTGGATTAAACACTAGGTAGTCAATGTTGTCTGTAAAAACAGGTGTTTCGCGAGATTTTCTGCCAACAATAACCTTCATCGACAGGGATTCTTGATTATTTTCATAGTAAGTTAAATAAAATCCTGCAGCATTGACGATGACGTATCGTTCTCCCAAATTTTTAGGCAGCCAACGCCAGCGTTCTAGATTTACTTTGAGTTGTTCAATACGCTGTTCAACAGGAATATTCATGGCTTCCAACGTTTTCTTGCCAATTGCACCGTCAACAACCAGTCCATGACGTTTTTGGAAAGATTTAACAGCAGTTTCTAGTGTTTCATCAAATAAGTAAGATTCTTCTTCGTCAAGAGACTTGAGGTCTGTTCCTAAAAACAAACGGATCTTTATTAAAATAATACGAGGGTCAGTCATTCCCGGTTTTAACGTCGGTTTGTTTGCTGCGATTGCCGGCCAACCACCTAATTGTTTAACTGATAGATAATGTTTCAAGGCTTTTGTCAGTGCATAATAGTTTTCATAGAGTGGAAATACTTCTTGAAAGAGTTCGGTTAAGTCATTTGAGATGAATTTATTATCAAGCAGGTCAGTGAAATTCAGTGCTTCATATTGCTTAAACCATTTTTGTGGAAAGTTTGCAGAGCTTACATAGCCAACATTTAGTGTGTCTAAGTAGCGCATTAATGCATCTGTAATCAATAGCTCTAATTCAACGAATTCTTTGAGTTTGGCCACATTTGAACCGTAATTTGTCTTTTCCAATATGGCCAAGCGTGTTTCAATTGCGTCAATGTGATAATCTTCAGATGATAGACCTTCATTGGTAACGTACTGCAGGTGATCAACAATATCTAGTGCTTGCTCCCAATGTAAATTGGAATCACTCCATCGGGGTTTGAATTCACGGGCTGTATAATAGGATATTAACGCTGGGTGGTTAGTGTTTAGATTGGTTTTGGATAAAGAGCTTTCTAAAGCTATTTGAATATCGCTAGAAAAGGCAAATGTTGATGTGATTGCAAGGCAGAGAACGGCAACTATTTGTTTTAAAAAACAGTTGCTTGTGATCATCCATGATTTTTTTGCCTCCTGCTGTTTCAGTTGCATAAGGGTCATATTGATAAGTATAGTTTAGCTTATTGCAAAATTATTGCAGTATTTGATTAAAGTTTTTGCAGATTAGGAGTTAGATCATAATGGCATTTCGAATGTTAGAAGTAGTTACGCCAAAAGGGACGGAAGATCTCTTAAAAAAGGTCACTGGAGCACATCCTATCACGACAATCCTATCAAATGCATTAGAAGATAACTTAATGTTACATCGTATTTTGTTGCCAACAGAATTGACAGAGACGCTAACTGATCAGCTAGTGCACCAGTTTTCTGGCTATTCAGGGTTTCGTATTATTGTTTTATCGGTTGATGCAACATTACCAAAACCTGAAAAAGTAAAAGAAGACGAAAAAAATGCCAGCGTAACTGTGGATAAAAATAGTACCAAAGAAAAAAATAAGGTAAAGAAGCTACCAAATCGAATTAGTCGAGAGGAACTATACAACCAAGTTTCAACTGGAAATGAGATTTCTTGGGTGTTTCTGACAATGGTTTTTTTATCGAGTTTGGTCGCAGCGATTGGCTTGTTACGCAACGATGTTGCTGTGATTGTTGGTGCGATGGTTATTGCGCCTCTATTAAAACCAAATATTGCATTAGCACTAGCGGATGTGTTGGATGATTGGACGTTAACAAAAAAATCGTTAGCAACCAATGCGGTTGGATTTCTATTAGCATTATCAGTTGCTTTTTTATTGGGGTATTTAGTTGATCCAAGTCCCGCAGTTCCTGAAATTGCTTCTCGCACGCATGTGAGTATTACTCATGTGATTTTGGCTTTGGCTGCAGGAAGCGCAGGTGCTTTAGCCTTTACAACAGGGGCTCCTGCCGCATTGGTAGGAGTTATGGTGGCAGTAGCATTGATGCCACCGTTGGCAACTTTAGGGCTTATGCTTGGATCAGGTCATCTTGAAGAAGCAACAGGTTCTTTGGTGTTGTTTCTTGCAAATATGGCTTCAGTCAACTTGTCAGCGCTGCTAACATTTAAACTACAAGGTATTAAACCACGAGATTGGTGGCAGCATCGAACCGCACAAAAACGTATGCGAGTGACACTTACCTTTTGGAGTATTTTTCTAGTTACCTTGTCAGTAATTATTTTTTTGAAATGGCAATATCCTGAAGCAGTTTTGGATAATATGTTTGAATGATAGGCTGGGGAAGCTGTTATTAATAAGTTATGAAAGATAGATGTACGCTTGATTTTGTATTAAAGCTTTGATACAAAATCAAGCGTTTTAGATGCTAGCGTTACTGAATATTGTCTTTGTGAAAAATATTTTTTTTCAATGAGCTGTAGATGAATTCTGCAATTTCATGCGCTAATGGCTTGGCGGCATGGTTTTTTGCTGTCACAACATAGCCTGACCAGTCGTCCCATTCTAAGCTAACATCTCTGTCATTTTGTTTGAATTCATGAAAGATAGCATCATCGCAATTACTTGGTTTTTTAGCAGAAATTAAGCCAAATTTTTGTACAATTGATTGAGTTATGTCGGCATATGAATTTTCTGAAACGTCGAAGAACTCAATAGCGAGATGATTTGAAAAGTTTTTTTGTGTTTGCATAATAGTCATCATTATTTTAGGTTGGTTTATTATTAAGGTCGACTCTTCCTTGAAGCTAATAAGTCAAAGAACGTTGTCTTCGCTGACTACTCACTTAAAGTTAGCAGATTTAATTTGCATATCAAATAAAAGCTGATAACTGGTCTGTTTTCTTGATAGACGTAATATAGGTGGTTAATTCTTTATCTTTAAATATGTTTTTAAGCTAGAGAAACTAATATCTTTGTCAGGATTTTATAGTTGATGGGCTTGGTTAGCACATCATTCATGCCGACAGCTAAGCATTGTCTTTTGATTTCTTGTTCATCATGGGCAGTTATCCCAATAATGGGTAGGTTTTTAAAGTTTGTCAGTTTTCTGATTTCAGCAGTTGCTTCAAAACCATTCATGATGGGCATTTCACAATCCATTAAAACAGCATTGAATTTTTG
>JAUIKI010000160.1 GCA_030430875.1 Gammaproteobacteria bacterium
GCACATCATCGTAATGTTCTCGTGATTTCTCAAGAAAATATAAAAATGTACGTAATGAAAATGACGGATTTCGGGTTTTTCTCAGTTGAGTTTCCAGCCAAACACAAAGCGATTGCAACTCTGGCCGTAAAAACAAACGCGATCTCAGTAACAAACAAAATTCCAGCACAGGCATTTCTTTTTGGTTAACGATTAATAATTGGAAAATAAGCTGGATTATTGGCGCATTAAATAAACTAACGCCTCCGTCAATATCAATCGTATTAATATCATTAATATGAGAGGTTAGATGAGTATTATCTGTAAATTCATTGAAAAAAATTCGCTCAACCAAATGATGTGTTGACGCAAGATTTGGAATAATAATGCCAATCCGAGCTTCTGGATTTTGTTGATTAATCCTTTTAGACCATTTTGCTGCTGAAGTGAGTTCTGCTTGAAAATCTAAACAAGAAATCCTATGCACATTATGTGATTTTTTCTCCAATAGTTGTTGCTTAATTTTTTTTGTTGAAGAAGAAAGTAGCGCATAGTGAAGGGGGGTAATATCATCAAATCCAACCAACATTACTTCTGGGTAACCTAATAATTCTGCTTGATTAAATGCTTGAATAAGAAAAGGTATGGCATCAACTAAACAAAGGCAGTGATATTGCTGGATATATTGATTAAATGTTGTTAGCCAGTTTTTAAATGTTTGTGTTTCAATGCTGGTATCAAAATCCTCAGTATCTGGGTTTATCTTCCATAACATTAAACTATTTCGAGCATTTTTTGCCTGCAAAGCATGTTTTGCAGCATTAATAGATACCTGTCCGTATGAAGAAGCTGAAATTATTTTCTCCCAAATCAGCTGTTCTTTTAGAGGGGTTAATAAAACATATTCTCCAAATTGTTGCGGTGATTTTAATGATAATGTTTGCCAAAGTTTAGTGATCCAAACATCTAAACTTAAAATAATAGGAGTATGCCAAGCTTGTTGTGATTCAACAGTCGTCAATGCGTAGGCGTAATGCAGTTCTTTCGCAAGACGCTGATTTGAAGTGACAACTGGGCATTGTTTTGCAATGCTCGACAAAAATGGTTCAATTTCCACCAAAGGTGTTCGCATGCTTTGTTGCTCAACTATTCGTTTCTGATATCATTAATTTGATTTTCAAAAATTTTATGAGACATCATGATTATTTCCATCATCGGTACTGGTGCAGTAGGCGGATATTATGGTGCAAAATTGGCCAATGTTGGTTTTAATGTCCATTTTTTACTGCGAAGTGACTATTTGGTTGTTAAAAACTCTGGAATAACCGTTGATTCACCAAAGGGTAATCTTATTTGTTCGCATGTCAATGCCTATGTTGATATTAACGATATGCCAAAAACTGACCTAGTAATTATTGCAGTAAAAACAACTGAGAATGTCAATTTATTCCCAAAACTCACCAGTATTTGTCATAAAAATACAATTGTATTACTCCTTCAAAATGGTTTGACTGTTGAAAATGACCTCAAAATTTCTCTTCCCAATAACCTTATTATTGGTGGCTTGTGTTTTTTATGTGCTGAGAAAATAGCACCTGGAAAAATCGCCCATTTTGATTATGGTGCCATCAAATTCGCACCATTGCTTCATGGCTGTAATTTGAAAGAAATTAGTGAACAATTAGCATTAATTGGTAGTTTATTTGATAAAGCAGGTATTCAAACACAAATTGTTAATAACTTGGCTAAAGCTCGGTGGGAAAAATTAGTTTGGAATATTCCATTTAATGGTTTGTCTGTTATTCTGAGATCAACCACTCAACAATTGCTGTCTCATACTGAATCGAATCTGCTTATTAGAGCAATTATGACTGAAGTTGTAAACGCAGCACAAAGCCTTCATATCCCATTAAATCAATCGCTTATTGACACGCAAATTCACGCAACCCAGCAAATGATTGACTATTCTCCCAGCATGAAAGTCGATTTTGAACGAAAGAAAGTTATGGAACTTGAACAAATTTATCTAAAACCACTTGCAGCAGCCAATGACAATGGGTTTAATATGCCTTTGGTTACAATGCTTGCTCAACAACTCGCATTTATTGAACATCACAATTTAACTAGGTGAATTATGTCGACTGTCTTTGGATCAAAATTAGTCATTGCCATCTCATCACGCGCATTATTCGATCTAAAAGAAAGCCATGAAGTCTATGAAAAAGAAGGGCTTGAAGCTTACCAGAAATATCAAATAACTCAGGAAGATAAACCATTAAAGCCGGGTGATGCTTTTCCCTTGGTTAAAAAGCTATTGAAAATTAATGATCAAGTCAACGGCGAACCACGCGTTGAAATTATCTTGCTCTCTAGAAATAGTGCTGATACAGGTCTTCGCATATTCAACTCAATTCAACACTACCAGCTCAAAGTTACACGGGCTGCATTTTGTGGAGGAGAGAGTCCTTATCGTTATATTTCTGCATTTGGTAGTCACTTGTTTTTATCGACTGATGCCGATGATGTTAAAAATGCTCTAGAGCATCGTATTGCTGCTGCAACCATTCTCGCTTCACCAGATGCCGAGAGCAAACGTGATGACTTGCGTATTGCTTTTGATGGTGATGCAGTGCTGTTTTCTGATGAAGCTGAGCAAATTTACAAAGCCAAAGGATTGCAAGCTTTTGCAGAAAACGAACAAAGGGCAGCTAAACAACCGCTTTCTGGTGGCCCATTCAAAGGATTTTTAGCTGCATTACATAATATTCAAATGGAATTTAAAAACAAACAATGTCCCATTCGTACAGCATTAGTTACTGCAAGATCTGCTCCTGCACATGAGCGTGTTATTCGCACATTGCGTGCTTGGAATATCCGACTGGATGAATCTCTTTTTCTAGGTGGTCTCGATAAAGGGGAGTTTCTTCGTGCTTTTGGGGCTGATGTGTTTTTTGATGACCAGCAGAGTCACTGTCAAGCGGCCAGCAAACATGTGGCAACAGGGCATGTTCCTCATGGCATCAGCAATAAATCAAAAGCACTTAGTGGAATTAAAAGAAAACATACTTAATTCCTAGGATGAGAAGAGCAGAAGCAAGAACTGGTTGTAAAATATAATCTGGTAATTTTGAGCCAATTTTCGTTCCGAAATACACTGCGGGAATTGAACCGACCAATAAGCTTACCAATAAAAAATAATCTACATTTCCCAGTAAAAGATGGCCGAGACCTGCAACCAAGGTTAACGGGACGGCATGGGCCAAGTCTGTGCCAACCACCTTTACTGCAATTAATCTTGGGTAAAGAGTTAATAATAGGGCTGTCCCTAGAGCTCCAGCTCCAACAGATGAGAGTGTAACCAATGCTCCCAATATAAATCCAAAGACAATAGTGATTCCTGTTGATTGTTGATGTGACATTGATTTTGTTGATTTTTTCCAGATAATTTTATGCAAATACTTGCGAAATAGCAGAACGCTTGCTGTTCCCATCAACATGATACCTAGTGTTGTTGTCAATATTGCAGCATATTGATCAGCATCTTGATAAAAAAAATGTAAAATAATAATGGTGAGAATTGAGCCTGGCAAACTTCCTAATGCCAGCAAAGAAACAATGCGCCATTGAATAGTACGTTGCTTGTGATGAACCCAAACGCCACCCGATTTTGTAATAGAGGCGTAAAGTAGATCCGTCCCCACAGCGATATTTGGTGGAAAACCAAACATTAATAGCAGAGGAGTCATTAGCGATCCACCACCAACACCTGTTAAGCCCACAGTGAAACCAACGCAAATACCTGCGAGAATATAAAATAAAATGTCCATATTCAGCCTTTAAGAGAAATGTAGACCTTTTTAGGAAAGGTCTCAAGTATGCAATCCAGTAATAAGTATTTCTAATCTTTATTAATAAACCAATTTCTACACTACTACCTGCAAAAGAGGTAGTTTAAAATACAGACAATCAATAAAAAACTTGGCTGCCAGGCTGGTAAATTTACGCATTTATTTCTATTCTTAAAAAGAATATTTGCTTATATTTTTATTACCATCTCACATATCAACTGACAAAATGGATGAAAAGCTATGAAATTACAGCAATTGCGCTACATTTGGGAAGTTGCCAATCATGATCTGAATGTATCAGCAACTGCGCAAAGTTTATTCACATCGCAGCCAGGGATTAGCAAACAAATTCGATTGTTGGAAGATGAACTCGGTGTTTTGATTTTTGACCGCAGTAAAAAACCCATATCGATTACAGAAGTAGGCAAAAAAATTGTGGACCAGGCCAAGAACATTGTGGCTGAAGCGGAACGCATCAAG
>JAUIKI010000161.1 GCA_030430875.1 Gammaproteobacteria bacterium
GATGATGAGGTTTTACTTGGCATGAGTGCATTAAAACGACTCACGCTCACCCAAAAAAATAATATTTTAACGTTACAACATGCCCCCTAGACAGATATGGAGTTCTTAGTACAACTCACGGATTGGACCGGAAAAATTTCCGGCTGGTTATGGGATCTACCCGCCGCCATTATTTTGGTCGGCACAGGTCTTTTTCTCACCTATTATTTGGGTTTCATCCAGATTCGTGGATTTAAACATGCCATCGGTTTAATATCTGGCCGCTATGATAAACCTGAAGACAAAGGTGAAGTCTCGCATTTTCAAGCGCTCTCCACCGCATTGTCTGCCACCATCGGAACCGGCAACATCTCCGGTGTAGCAACAGCCATTGTGATGGGCGGTCCTGGCGCCATTGTTTGGATGTGGCTAACTGCTTTCATTGGCATGGCAACCAAATTTGCATCCTGCACCTTAGCCGTAAAATTCAGACAAATTGACAATAAGGGTCAGATAGCTGGCGGTCCGATGTATACTTTACTACACGGTTTAAATATGCCAAAACTTGGTGCAGCCTTTGCATTTTTTGCTGTCATTGCATCATTTGGTATCGGCAATATGGTTCAAGCAAATTCAGTGGTAGACGGGCTGCAATACCTGTCTAGTGATTTAACTAAAATGCCGATCACCACACGCGCCATGCTAGGCTGTTTGCTTGCCTCACTCGTTGGCTTAGTCATCGTTGGTGGCGTAAAGCGCATTGCCAAAATTGCATCGATTATTGTCCCTTTTATGGCCGCTGGCTATTGTCTCGCTGCAATGGCCATCATAATTATGAATTACTCTCTCATTCCAGAAGCATTTTCGACCATTATAAGTATGGCATTTAATCCACAATCAGTCGGTGGTGGTGCTGCAGGCTTTACTGTCATGCAAGCAATGCGATACGGAGTAGCTCGCGGCGTATTTTCCAATGAAGCTGGCCTTGGTTCAGCTGCCATGGCACATGCTGCCGCCAAAACTAATGAGCCAGTACGCGAAGGTTTAGTTGCTATGTTAGGTCCTTTTATCGACACGATTGTCGTTTGCACCATGACAGCGCTCGTTATTATTATCACTGGATCATGGGGAGCAAACACGCATGGATTTAATGGTGCTGCACTGTCTGCTTTTGCTTTTGAATCAGGTTTAACCAGCATAGCGCCTGAATGGGGTAAATATGGTGCTTGGGTTGTTGGTATTGGCTTAATCTTCTTTGCGTATTCCACCATGATTGCTTGGTCATATTACGGTGATCGTTGTGCGCTCTTTCTATTTGGAGATAAAGCCGTGCTACCCTATCGCATTTTATTTATTTTACTTATTATTGTGGGTGCAACCATTCCACTAGAGCTTGCATGGAACCTTGCTGACATTACTAATATTTTCATGGCGGTTCCCAACCTAATTAGTTTAGTATTGCTGTCTGTGCTAGTTAAAAAATTAAGCGCTGACTATTTTGCAAAGCCACACAACTAATGCATAATTTAACTGTATTCTTCGGAAGAACCATGTCATACATTTTAATAAAATAAATAAATGATAATATGAAACACTACCCGTTTGATTTAGATATTGCCTCAATTGTTTCAGCCTCTTTAGCAGAAGATGTTGGTAGTGGTGACATCACTGCTGCATTAATTGATGCAGATAAACAACTGAAAGCAGAAATTATCACTCGTGAAAATGCAGTACTATGCGGCATTCCTTGGGCTGAAGAAGTCTTTCGTCAGCTTGATGCTAAAATCAATATACACTGGGAAGTCGAAGACGGTGACTCAATTCAAGAAAATCAGGTCATTGCTAAATTGAGCGGATCAGCTAGAACATTGATTACAGGTGAACGCACCGCATTAAATTTTTTACAAACGCTATCTGGAACAGCAACACTTGCCAATCGTTGTGCTGGACTTGTTCAAGATCTACCTGTGAAAATTCTGGATACACGCAAAACTATCCCAGGCCTTAGGTTACCGCAAAAATATGCTATACGGTGTGGTGGCGGACATAATCATAGATTTGGTTTATACGACACCTATCTCATTAAAGAAAATCATATCAAAGCATGCGGCTCAATTACTAAAGCCGTTAAAACGGCAAAACAATTAAACGCGTCAAAGGCTGTTGAAGTTGAGGTTGAGTCTTTGGAAGAGCTTGAAGAAGCATTGCAAGCTAATGCTGATATTGTCATGCTAGATAATTTCTCACTTGAGCAAATCACAAAAGCTGTTGCAATTAATAATAAACGCACTCGGCTTGAAGTGTCAGGCAATGTAACACTCAGTAATTTGCGCAAAATTGCTGAAACAGGTGTTGATTTTATTTCACTGGGAACGTTAACCAAAAATATTAACGCGATAGACCTGTCGATGCGATTTATTTAGAATATGTTGGGTAATGATTTTTCACATAACTCATTGGATTGTCAACCACTGATTATCTTCGATGGCTTATGCAATTTATGTGAAAAGTCAGTTGTTTTTATCATCAATCATGATCCGCAAGCAAAATTCCATTTTGTGTCATTGCAATCAGTAGCAGGACAACTTTTAATAAAAAAATATCAAATTCTTCAACCTCTTTCCTCGGTAATTTTACTTAAAAACAATCAACTATTTTTTCAAAGTGATGCAGCCTTGATGATATTGGCTGAACTAGAAAGCGTGGCAATTCAACGTATCCTACTAACCATGCTACCCAAACCTATTCGTAATTGGTTCTACCAAAAAATTGCAAAAAATCGCTATCGATGGTTTGGTAAACGCGAAGAATGCCTCATACCAACAGCAGAAAATCGTCAGCGATTTATCATCGATGAATCAATAATTACCTGATCCCTTCCTAAATTAGTCATAAAAAAACCCGTACTCACAAAATGAATACGGGCTAAGTCAGCAATAAATCTTGACAGTCTTCTGATTTAACGTAAATACATCGACACACTGCTCATACTTACTAGCTCACAACAATATGCTTGTTCTATGCTGAAAAAATTTCCAGCTAATTTCATTTACAACGCAATTTTTATACCAAGCAATGCCGTTCTTGGTTTGTTAACGCGAACTCCATAAGGTTGACGTGCGATAATATCTTCACGATCAAACACGTTATCAACACCACCATAAAGTTGCACACTTTTCGTCAGTTGATAATGCCCTGATAAATCAAAGGTCAGGCTATCATCTGTTTGCTCAAAACGATCACAACGAGCACGTGTACACATGTCATCAACATAATTTGTCGTGAGATAGCCTGCCCAACCACCGGATTTTTCTAGTTGATTTTCCACGCCAATTGAAAAATTAAACTGATGAGTTGGTGTGTAAGTTAAGTCATCACCCTGCTTAACTTCTCCAAAAAAATCACTATCAAATGATTCTTCAAATGTTGCCCGGGTATATGTGTAATTCACACGAACTGGAAAAGTCATTGTTTTCCATTGATGCTGATAGCCAAGTGATGCTTCAAGACCGTAGGCTTTCACACCATTACCAGAAAACACATCGCCTACCTCACAATTGCTACCTGATGATGCGGTACAAACGCCAAGTAAATTTTCATAATCATTATAAAAACCTATCAATTCAGCTTGAAACTGTGGATCGCTAAATCGCACGCCCACTTCATAATTATTACTTTTTTCTTCTGATTCAGAAGCATCACTGCTCGGTGGGGTGAAACCACGATGAATGCCAGCTAATACTGTCCAATTATTATTAACAGCATAGGTCACCCCCAAACCTGGCGCCCAAACATCAACACGATTGTGTCTATTTGTATTCAAACGTGATTTATCAATATTTTCATAGCGTAATCCTGGTACAAAAGTCCATTGATTCCAGCGAATGGTATCTTGTAAATACACCGCAACTGCACGAGCAACTTCTTCGCGATCACCAGCATTTCCCCACTCACCTTTATCATCCAAAACTAAATCATTGTTCTCTTGATGAAACGTGCTATTGCGCTGCAATCGATCTTCTTCATCTTCATGATAACGCATGCCAATTTCAACATCATGCTGAACGTTACCGGTAGAAAAATGTAACCCCGTCACCAAATCAATGCCTCGAGAATAATACTCACGGTTATTATCACGAATGAGAATTGAACCATCAGCTGTATCAGCACCATCTAAAACCGCCTGATAATCTGGGCTTAAGGCACCTTGACGATTAATGGTGTCAATGACACTTGACCAACTGGTTGACTTGAAGTCACTCGCATTAATACTGCCATCTAAATCCAGACCTTCTGTTTTCGACCAATTACGTTTAAAGTCGT
>JAUIKI010000162.1 GCA_030430875.1 Gammaproteobacteria bacterium
TTGGAAAAACGCCACCTTGTGTTAATGCCATCATTAAAGCTGGAATCAAAACGGTCGTGATCGCAAATCAAGATCCTAACCCAATCGTGGCAGGCAAAGGTATTCAGCAACTTCGAAAAGCTGGCATTGAAGTCATCACCGAAGTCTTAGCTGATGAGGCCCAACAGCTAAACCCAGGATTTTTCAAGCGCATGAAAACCAACAAACCTTTTGTGCGATGTAAAATTGCTATGAGTCTTGATGGCAAAACAGCGATGGCCTCAGGAGAAAGTCAATGGATCACTGGTGATCATGCACGACAAGACGTGCAAAGACTGCGCGCCCAAAGCACTGCCATCATCACCGGCGTGAACACAATTCTTGCTGATAATCCTCAATTTTCTGTGCGTAAAAATTTGCTCAGCTTTGCTGACCCGGATATTGATATTGATTTAGTCTGCAACAATCAACCACTACGGGTAATTCTCGACTCAAAAGCACGATTGCCACTCACATCTCGGCTAGTGCAAATACCCAACCCCATTGCATGGATAACAGCAGACAAGAACAATAAAATAGACAAAATGCCTGAGCATGTCACTCATTTACAGCTTCCAAGTAAGACAGGGAACATTGATTTAGAACAACTGATGAACTGGCTAGGCGAACAAGCACATAATGATGTTCTGGTTGAAGCTGGACCAACACTTTCAGGTAGCTTTCTAGATAAACAACTCATTGATGAACTAACTGTCTACGTGGCACCAAAAATACTTGGTCATGCAGGAATGCCTATGATAAAACTTGCCATTGCTCAGCTAAATCAATCAATTCCTTTGACGAAAACAAAACAAATCAGCATAGGAAATGATTGGAAATTACAATTTTCTCTGCAAAAATCCGGTTTTTCTTGAGACATTTCATCGATTTGCTGTGCGTAATTTGCTCAACCTGTTTGGGAATACTATCAAGCAGGGGTAGCTGATGGTATTTTACTCAATCCATTAGTGTCATTGATTGATGATGAGTATGCAAAATCAAAACCCAGCGACAATAAAACACCGTCCATTATCATCAAAAAAGAGCTACAATTGAAAAGGATGAAATGTTTAGGCCTTAATCAACATGATTACGATAAACGCTACTATAAATAAAATGCTTTTTGTGAAAACACACCTAGACAATTCTTAGCTGGAACAAACGGAGTAAGTTTTTGATAAATGTACTGGTAATCGATGATCACGACATAGTCCGTGCAGGAATACGGCGGATTTTAGACGACGCCAGCGATATCAAGGTTGTTGGTGAAGGCAGCAGTGGAGAAGAAGGCATCAAGCTAATAAAGCCCACCAATCCAGACGTTGTTTTAATGGACATTAAAATGCCTGGAATTGGGGGATTAGAGACCGCAAGGCGAATGCTTCGCTTGTACCCTGACAGCCGCATCATTATTTTAACCGCTTATGACGAAGACCCCTATCCATCCAAATTACTGCACATTGGTGTATCAGGCTACTTGACCAAAGGTGCATCACCAGACGAATTAGTGCGCGCAATTCGCATGGCCAACACAGGTCAACGCTACATTAGTCCAGAAATTGCTCAACAGCTTGCTTTGAAACCCTATACTGAACAAAAATCGTCACCCTTTGATGTACTTTCTGCAAGAGAAGTGCAGATCTCATTGATGTTAATTAACTGTCGAAAAGTACAAACCATTGCAGAACAACTTTGCTTAAGCCCTAAAACCATCAATAGCTATCGTTATCGAATTTTTGAAAAATTAGGAATTACAAGCGATGTAGAACTTGCAATCTTGGCAATACGTCACGGAATGCTAGATTTATAAGTCCTCACACTACTTCCAAATAATCAATCACAGCCAATTATTTAGTGTTAAAAATACCTGACCGCTCAATCAATCAAACTCAAGACCATTCCATTAAAATCCCATGGAGTTCCTAGCCATTGTGGAAAAAGCTGATGCTGAGCAAGCGTCACCAAGGCAAGTCTAGCCTCATTCCGTATGTGTGACTTTGCTAAAGATGTGCTCGCTGCTTGATAGTCGGCACTCAGCTTATCGTGCTGCTTCTTTACTGTCTGCAAAACCTCTGCATAGCTGAGTTGCGGTTCTTCCGAAATAACTGGGTTGTCAGAAACTGCCAGTTTTTCATCAAAATGTGCATCACAGCCTATAAAATTCCCAGCACCTATCACCATAATTAAGGAAATAAGTTGTTTCATTGATGAAATTGCTCGCTTGTAATGATTAGTTTAATATATAATTGATAAATATTAACTCGTTGATAATTAAGCATAAAATTTGAAAATATCATTGTTTTTAAATTGCTATTTTGTTTGTTATCTCGATACTATCTGTTCAAGCATGCGGATTATTGCTAACTCTAGTAGTGCATTTTTACTAAAAAAGGTAGAATAGTCGGCCTTTTATCAACACGATACTAAAATTTTTTGCATTGAATATGTCATTTATCAATCAATATCTGGCGGATATTAATCGCCCTAAAGATAACTGTGGGTTTGGTTTAATTGCCCACATGAAGGGTGAAACCAGTCATCATCTGCTGGAAACAGCAATCTCATCTCTCACCTGCATGACCCACCGTGGCGCCATTGCAGCGGACGGTAAAACCGGGGATGGCTGCGGTATTTTAATGCAAAAACCTGATACATTTTTGCGGGATATTGCAAAAGAAATATTCGATACGCCGCTTTCTGATCACTATGGCATTGGTATGGTATTTCTTAATAGTGACCCGAAACACGCGAAAGCAGCTCGCGATGTCTTAACAAATTGCTTAAAAGAACAATCATTACAAGCTATTGGTTGGCGAGACGTTCCAGTTAACCACCAAGTCCTGGGTGAAATTGCTGCAAGCAATGTCCCTGTCATTGAACAAGTTTTTGTGAATGCTCCCAACATTGATTCGAGTGATCTTGCACGACGACTTTTTGTTGCAAGACGAAAAGCTGAAATTGCTTTGGCTCATGACTCACAGTTTTATATCTGCAGCCTTTCAAATAGTGTGATTTCTTACAAAGGCCTGGTAATGCCCGAGGATTTACCAAAATTTTACCTCGACTTAAGCAATCCAAAACTAAAAACAGCCATTTGTGTTTTTCATCAGCGATTCTCCACCAACACATCACCACAATGGTCTTTAGCACAACCTTTTCGATTATTGGCCCATAATGGCGAAATCAACACAATCTGCGGAAACAGAAATTGGTCCGTTGCGCGCACTAACAAATTTAAAACACCGCTTTTACCTGACATTGACTCAATCAAACCATTGGTCAACCGGGAAGGATCTGACTCATCCAGCTTAGATAACATGTTAGAAGTGCTAATTTCTGGTGGCATGGACTTATTTCGAGCTCTACGAATGGTTGTACCACCTGCATGGCAAAATGTTGAAACAATGGATGCTGATTTGCGAGCATTCTACGAATACAACTCCATGCACATGGAGCCTTGGGATGGACCGGCTGGCATCGTCTTAACCGAAGGACGTTATGCAGTGTGCTTGCTTGATCGCAATGGCTTGCGTCCTGCTCGCTGGGTAATTACCAAAAATGGCTATATTACGCTTGCATCAGAAATTGGAGTCTATCGCCATGAACCTGAAGATGTCGTTAAAAAAGGTCGAGTGGGGCCCGGCGAAATTTTTGCAATTGACACCCACACAGGTGAGTTACTCACTGCCGAATCGATAGATAATCAACTAAAAGCCGCTCAACCTTACCAAGAATGGCTGTATAAAAAAGCGTTTCGTATTGAATCAACGTTGTCAGAAGAATTAGACGCTGTTGAAACATTTGATCAATCCACACTAAAAACTCACATGAAGCTTTTTCAAGCATCCAGTGAAGAATGTGACCAAATCTTGCGGCCGCTGGCAGAATCAGGCCAAGAAGCCGTTGGATCTATGGGTGACGATACGCCAATGGCTGTATTATCAACAAATATCCGCTCACTATACGACTATTTTCGCCAACAATTTGCCCAGGTGACTAACCCACCAATCGACCCTCTTCGTGAAGCCGTTGTCATGTCACTGGAAACTTGTCTAGGTGCTGAATGCAATGTATTTGAAGAGACAGCTGAACATGCTAATCGTGTCATTCTGATATCACCTATTTTGGATGCCAGTAAATTTAACAAATTATTAGCCATCAATCGTTCTGGATTTGATTCAATTAAACTTGAATTAAACGTTGATCCGGCCGTTGGTTTA
>JAUIKI010000163.1 GCA_030430875.1 Gammaproteobacteria bacterium
GAGATGACAAAGGGAGAGAGAGTTTTTCAACGTTATTCAAAGAAGCAAAATATAATCGATTTTCTATTAAAGATGATACGGGGATAATTAAAGTAAATCCAGATAACTTGGAGATGATTTGGTTTGATGTCAGTGAAAGATATCGCAGTGCTGGCAAGAGATTTTCACAATACACGCTTTGTGAGAATAATGATGTGTTGATCGTGGGGAAAGCAAGTTTGGAAAATAATCAGCTTGTGATTGTTTATGAAGATACTAAGAAAGTGTTTGGTATTATTCCTCTGGAAAAAGTAAATCATTATAATGAGTTCAAACCATTGCTGAACACATTTGTTTTTTTTAGTAGTATTTTTGCTTTTATCGTTGCAGTATTGTTAGTCACACCGATGCGAATAGAAGAAAATCGAGTGATATTTGAGTTTAGTGCTAAGATGTTGTCTTGGTAATATTTTTTAACATTGAATAGGTTTAATCTTATGGCAGTTGTTGTTTCAATTTCAATTATCGTGTTGCTTATAGTGGGTATTATCAGTTTGGCCATCTCTATTTATAACAAACTGATCATGCTGAATTTTAATATTGAAAAAGCATTTGCTAACATTGATGTATTGCTAAAACAACGTGCCGATGAAATACCCAACTTAATCAAAGTTGTGAAAGAGCATGCTCAATATGAATCTGAATTGTTAGAAGATCTTACTGATGCTAGAACTCGATTTCTTGCCAGCAAACAAACCAATGAAAAAGTGGAACTTTCTAACCAGATGGATGCTGCAATCAAATCTATTTTTGCTGTTTCTGAAAACTATCCCGATTTGAAAGCGAGCCAAAGTTTTGTGAACTTGCAAAGTCGAGTTTCAGAAATAGAGGATATGATTGCTGATAGACGAGAGTTTTTCAATGAAAGTGTCAATATGTATAATATTGGCATTAGTGAGTTTCCCAACTTGATTTTAGCGAAGATGCTTGCCTATCAACAAAAATCATTACTCCAGATTAGCGAACAGGAAAAAGCTTACGATGGAATTCAGTTTCAAGATTAACAGCTTTTTTCGGCTATTGATTGATGAGCCTATGATGATAATTCTGTGGTCTCTTTTTGGTGTGCCAGCGATTTTTTTAATAATGTCGGCTGTGATTGTTGTGTTAAATAAAATGAAGAAGCTTGATCCAATGCAGCCTATAATTTTCATTCCAACAGTAACGTTGCTTTTTTGTTGGTTATTAGGGTTTGCGATTCATATGATATTGTTTTTTATGGAGGTTTCACCCATTAAGATGGTTGTCATTTGGGTTGTCATGTTTTTTATCTATGCAGTATTTATCACCTTTAATCACAAATCAATTAGGAGATTTCTTGAGTCTCTGTCAAAAAAAACAGCCAAACGTTGATGGTTACTGCAAAACTGAATATAAGATAAGGTAGATTAAAATGGCTAAGACAAATAATGTTGCTGTGTTGATGTTCGCTTGTCGAGATCAACTTGGTATTATTAATACAATCACAAGTTTTTTGTTAAAATATCAAGGCAATATTATAGAACTCGATCAATATGTCGATTCAAATGAAAATGTATTTTTTTTACGGCTAGCTTGGGATCTAGATAAGTTTCAAATTCCGTTTGAGGATATTGATAAAACATTTAGTGTGATAGCAAAAAAATTTGATGCCTACTGGCGAGTAAAATTGCTTGGTAGTGATATAAAAACAGCTGTTTTCGTGTCTAAATTTGACCACTGCCTTCATGAAATACTTTGGTATTATCAGCAAAAAGAATGCCTGATTAAAATTCCACTGATTATTTCTAATCACCCGGATCTTGAGTATTTGGCAAAACAGTATAATATCCCCTATGTTTTTTTTGAGATAAATGAGTCAAATAAATTATCTCAGGAGCAGAAGCAGCTGAAACTATTGGAAGAGTATGAGATTAATAATATTGTTTTAGCAAGATATATGCAGATTTTATCAAAGGAGTTTGTTGAAAAATTCTCAAATAAGATAATTAATATTCATCATTCATTTTTGCCCGCATTTGTAGGCAGTAACCCCTATAAAAAAGCATATCAGCGTGGAGTTAAAATCATTGGTGCCACAAGCCATTATGTAACGTCTGATTTAGATGCTGGCCCAATCATTGATCAAGATATCATTCGGGTAAGTCATAAAGATTCAGTGGAAGACATGATAAGAAAAGGTAAAGACTTAGAGCGAAGAGTGTTGATTCGATCACTCACTTATTATGCGGAGAGGCGCGTTCTTGTTTTTCGAAACAAAACCGTCGTGTTTGCATAATCTGAGACCTTTGCGCTAAAAACTCTCTTTATATTTTAAGCTATTACCATAAAATTATGATGATAAAAAAGTGTTAGGAATATCCCTATTTGTTTTGTAAAACTTGCCAATAGACAGCTGTTACCTGTATTTTTCGATTTAGTGGGGCTGTTCCTGATTGTTTCTTCAATGTTCTATGGTGAAGGTTTCAATCTGGTTTTTTCTGATTGCTTTCAATAGCCCGCAATAGTCGTTTTTCAAGGTCGACAAGATCTTTTTGTAGAGCATGCTTGATTTCTTGGCGACTGTTTTCTTCGGCTTCGTCTGCGCTGCTGTGCATAGCATTAACAATAATGGCAATGAAGAGATTTAGCATTGTAAAGGTTGTGACTAAAATATATAAGACAAAAAACAACCAAGCATGAGGATGTTGCTCCATGACTGGGCGGACAATACCCATTGACCAACTTTCTAGTGTCATGATTTGAAATAGTGTGAACATGGTTTTGCCAAGAGTGCCAAACCAATCTGGAAATGTTGGACCATAGAGCTGGGTGCCAATCACCGCAAAAATATAGAAAAACAACATCATAATTAAAGCAACAGATAAGATGCCAGGAATTGAGCGTAATAGGCCTTCAATGACACGACGCATTGAGGGTATTGTTGAAATGAGTCGCAGTGTACGCAGGATTCGTAGTGTTCGTAGGGCAGAGAATGCGCCAGTTGACGGAATAAGTGCAATGGCAATGATACAAAAATCGAAGATGCTCCAAGCTTGAGTAAAAAATCGTAGACGATAAGCATAAATTCGCAATAAAATTTCAATAATAAATATAGTTAAAATAATTTTATCAATAGTTTTAATCCAGCCACCATAATTCTTCATGACAAATTGGGAGGTTTCTAGTCCTAAAATGACAGCGTTAATGCTAATTAAAGCAATGATTGTATTTTGAAAGATGGATGAGTTGATAAAGCGGCGGATAGTGTTTTCCATACGTTTAGTTCGTTGTGGTGTCGGTGAATATGCTGTCGATTTACTTGTGAATATTACTGAGTTATCAGTGAATAACATCAAATGCTTGGTGCCGGAAAGAGGAGTCGAACCTCCGACCTACTAATTACGAATCAGTTGCTCTACCAACTGAGCTATTCCGGCATTCTAGCAATTGGATTATAGAGTGAAGCTGCAGTGCTAACAAGATTACAGGTGCTTTAGATTAGTCATTTTTCTCATCATAAACATTAATTTCGCCTGGTTTTCTGAGCATTTTATTAACTTCATCTAAGTGAGTTTCTTCGGCAACAATCATTTCTCTGGCATATTCTTCCAGCAAGATTGACTTTCCTTCAGCTTGCTCCAAAAGCATATAGTAGGCTTTAATTGCGGATTTTTCATGGGCTAGGCTTTCATGCAAAATGTAGCCAATGTCGTGCTGCTGAGTTTCTAGTAATGACCCGATTTTTAATGACGGGTGGCCTCCAAGCAGTGTTACCATTTCTCCAGCACGATGGGCATGAGTTAATGATTCTGTTGCATTTCCTTTGAGCCAGTCGACAATGGGAATTCGATTGTAGCCATAGACCATGAGTGAGTAATGCGTGTAACGAACAACACCTGCTAGCTCAATCTCCATAATTTGATTAAGCGTTGTAATGATTTCAGTTTTAGTTTTTTCTGTTAACATGATTTTTCTCCTGAATGTTATTTCAATTAACTCGGTTAGATTTTCATGGCTTCTCGTAATGCTTTGATTTCTTTTATGTCACGTTGACGTTGTTTAATGCGTTCGGTCTCATAAAAATTACCTTTAGTCAGCTTTAGCGCATAATTTAATTGTTCAACAGCAAGCTCAGTATCTCCCATCAATTGAAAATATTCAGCACGCGCTAAATGTACGTCTAAAATATTTTTAGCTAATCCATGAACTTCTGCAAGTAAATACCATAAGTTAGGA
>JAUIKI010000164.1 GCA_030430875.1 Gammaproteobacteria bacterium
CTTGCGACAAGTTCCTGCGAGATATATTGCAGCTGTCCGGTATTCAGGTTTCTGGAGTAAAAAAGCTTACATAGACAATAAAAATAAACTGGAAGAGTGGATGAAGGAAAATGATTTTAGTGTGGTTGATGATCCAATATGGGCACGTTATAACTCACCATTCATGCCATGGTTTCTGAGGCGAAATGAGATTTTAGTACCCATCATCAATCCACTTAATTCTAAGCACACTGATTTTTAATTTTTCAGTAGTGAATGGAGTGGTCTCACTTTTCTAAATCAGAAGATGAAGTTTATCATTTCTTGTTAGTTGTCCAAATTAATTAGAGACCATTACTATTATGTATTCCTTTGGGTGTAGTGTTATTAAAGAGATAGAAAATTCTTGTAACTATGTGCCTATGACGTATAGTTACGGAGACCATTGCATTAAAGCGACAAGCGTAAAAATGGTTGTTTTTTGTCGCTGCAGATCCATGCTTATTGGTATTCAAATTCAATGTAATTCCATACGGATTTGTATTTGAAAGTGTTCCCTCTTTTGGTGCGCTGATTTTTCTTAATAGACATGAATTGTTAACTTAACTATATTTATCAGAACATTAAAATAGGGGATTAATATTATGTCAGAAAAAAACCCAGATAAAGGTTATGTTGCCATTTTGGGGTGGAGTTTAAATGCAATTAATGCAATTGAGCGTTTTGATCGAAGATATGTCATCGTTGCTCCCTTATGGGCGCAAGAATATGCCCTCGCCAATAACATTCCTTTTATCCCATGGGATTTTACACGCTTAAATGATCGCTCATTTGAAATTGGCCAAAGATTAAAAGAAGAAGGGGTGGATGTGGCTATTCCTCTATTTGAAGAAACCGTAGAATGGGCGGGGGCAATCAATGCAGTTCTCTTTGATAATCCACGCCTCATGGGACAATCCATGTTATTCCGTGACAAGTCACTAATGAAGCGGCGTGCGCAATTAGGCGGCATACGCGTTGGAATATTTGAAGAAGCAAATGAAAGAGCTGATGTACTTCAGTTTTTAAAACGCGTCAACCAAGCGCTATTAAAACTGGATGGAGATCCCAATGACCCCATTCATCTTAAAGCCTTTGATAAAGCAGGCTGTGAAGGGCATTGGGTAATTAGGAATCCTGATGATTTGGATAAAGTAAGTGATGATGAGTTCCCTCTGTTAATGGAAAGTCATCTGGATGGATGGGAATTTGCGGTTGAGGCATGGATTAAAAATGGAAAAATTCAATTTTTAAATATCTCAGAATATGTCACCCTAGGTTACTCAGTATTTGTACCTGCAACACCTGAATTAGAAAAATATCGCCCTCAAATTACTGAGCAGATCGAAAAATTAATTAAAGTATTTGATATCGATTTTGGATTTATTCATCCAGAATATTTTGTTACCAGCGATGGGCAGATGTATTTTGGTGAGGTTGCTTATCGCCCACCGGGTTTCCAGGCTTTCGAATTAATTGAACGAGCTTATGGATTTAATGCTTATCAAGCTACAGTGCTCATGTTTGACCCGAAAACCACACAAGAAGAACTGGATAATTTTTTCCCAGAAGAGGTATCTGGTGCTAAAGGTCATGCGGGTTGTTTTGGTGTGTATCCACGTCGACGAGTCATCAACAAATTGGAGATTCCACCGGAAACAGAAAATCACGAATATTTTGAATTCCATGAGCTGCAATCTCCGTTAGAAAACAAGGTGCCTAAACGTAGTGCTTTTGGTACACACTGGGGTTTGTTGCATTTCTTTGGTGATGATCCTTACAAAATGCGTGACTTATTAAAAGCACAGGAAGATCTAGATTTTTATGTCTAATGCAGCACTGCTTGAAAAGCTAGAACATGCTTTGTCTCAATTAGAATTGGCCTGTACATTTAATAAAACTCGCTTCCAGAATCAGGTTATTGATATAAGTGGTCGCTTGTTGCTTGCTCAGGATGGTGTTTTGCTGTTGTACAAACTAGCTCCACGTTTTGAATCAGCAGGTTTATTTATGGGTACAGATTGGGATGAGCCGAATAACTTAATGGCCAACCTCGTATCCGTTACCCTCGAGGCTGGCGAAAAAAGTACTGTCATTTTAGATTGCCTCAGTCACTTGCGTCTGTTGGCCATCGCCCAACACCAATACCAAAGCCCCAAAATAGATGCATCGAACGCTAATGATTTTCTGGTTCAGGTATTAGCACTTAATTTGAAGCATATATTTGGCGCTGCAGATGAAACTTTGCGGGTTCGGCTTGGCAGCTTAGCAGAAGGCATTGTCAACTTGTATGGATTTTTGTTGCAGCATATAGGTGTCGATCGCATTCTCAGTCAGCTCATTAATGAAATTTGGCGCATACTAGCTCAGCGACCTATTCAGATTAACCACATTAAAGTGATGATAACCCAGATTTCTGTTGCATTAAAAAATACAGATGGAAGTCTGAGTGAGGTCGGGTTAGGTGCTGATCGTTTAGTTAGTGCTTTATATACACCAACACAAACCTGCTTGGATGATCCAGGACTAGAAAATTTTGAGGCACGATTATCCATCATGGATGACAATACATTGCAACAAGAAGCCGGTGGCTTTGCTCGTGCAATGCATGATGTCGGCCTAGTATCTGATTATCACGCCGTATTTTTACGTTATCTATTGAAGCAAAATAAAACAGCGTTTATTCCAGATGCGCTTGGGTTAAGCAGTACAGGAATTGACATACTGTCAAGCTATCAGGAGCTGATCCACACCTTAATTTCTGAAGCTATTTATCCCGAAACAGCACAAGCGATCTATGGGTTGGCAATGATGTTGGAAAGTGGCGTGCTCCATGCCAGTCCCGTTGCTCCAGCTTTATGGAGACAAATAAAGCTACAACTTTCCGCGCATAATAATGAAATTCTCAGTAAAACATTTGGTTCAGCTCTTTCACCACGGGTTTTCTTATTAAGTGGCGTGATTGCTTTATTGGGACAACCTCTTGGTGTTGCGCAAGGTAACAATCCAACGTGCCAGTCCGCTCGAGCAATGTCGATGTGGGCATATAATGATCCTGACTTCCTATTGCACATTATTGCTCATGTTGCTCGTTACGATGATTTACTCATGCATTTTGAAGGCCAGTCAATTTATTCCTCAAAACTGCCTGCGGGTTTAGCCAGTAATGTTCCGCTGGATACCGACCCTGTTTCGGTATTGCTGGTTCCTCATCTAGATAAGATTTACACTGAAATGGGAAGAATATGCGCTGATAGAGGTGAAGATCCTCATCGTTGGATTAACCCTGAATACCATGGTTGGTGGGTTGGACGAGATTTTTTTATAGCCGTGGACATTAAGGATGGCAAGCTTAAAGATTATTCACAGTTTATTGAGCAGTTTTACTTAAGTTACCACCCGCTCTACAACAACAATCAACCCATCGTCCATCCGCAACCTGTTGGCATTGCCATTACGGATAGCAATGCCACATTTATTGGCTGGCATGCAATTACCTTATTAAGAGTTGCTTTGGATCAGCATAATACGATGCGTTGTTATTTTTATAATCCCAATAATGACAGTGGCCAAAATTGGGGGCATGATGTTATCGTATCTACACAAGGCCATAACGAACGCTTTGGCGAAGCCTCGCTACCTTTTGAACAATTTCTATCGCGTTTATACATCTATCACGACGATCCCGTTGAAGTCTTAATGAACATCAATGTATCAGAAGAACTGATAGAAGCGGTTCAAGATATGGCGAAGAAAAGCTGGGCAAAAAATAGGCTGCCACTTACTCTCGTTGCAGAGTCTGGGTTTCCACCAATAACTGAGGAGAAATAAATTGATTATTAGAAAACTTAAAGAGATTCTTGGTACAGAACGAGAGGTGCAAGCGCCTGGTAAGCAATGGACAAGTCGCCGGCTATCACTCAAAGATGATAACATGGGTTTTTCTCTACATGACACGTTAATTCATGCGGGAACGGAAACTTATATTTGGTATAAACATCACTTGGAAGCTGTGTATTGTGTGCAAGGCAAGGGTGAGATAGAAGATTTGGAAACGGGGATAACGCATCCGATAGAGGATGGTACATTGTACTTGCTCAATGAGCACGAGCGCCATAATTTGCGTGCGACTGAAACGATGCGAATGATTTGTGTCTTTAACCCACCATTAAC
>JAUIKI010000165.1 GCA_030430875.1 Gammaproteobacteria bacterium
TCTCAGTCAGGCCGACGCTTTGATATGCTTTGCGATCAAGCTCAATCGCTACACTGTTTGGGTTATATCGAATGGCTTGCGATAAGACTAGTGATGGCTCAACAATCTGAGTCACGTTAGCAAACTTGCCACTCACACCTTGGTCAGCATGAAACACTGTATAACTATGCGTTTTGTTGGTTTTGATATCCAACACATTGCCTGAAGAGGCTAATATCAAATTACCATTTAGGTTTGCGCTACCATTTTGAATAGATATTTGATCATTTTGGCCAGAATTACTGATATTCAAATCAACGAGTAAACTAGCATCGGCTGTTTGATTATATTCATCAGCTTGAATGATTAATTGAGTATAAAGATCATTGCCACCTGGTGTTAACGTTCCACCAACGACACTAACCTTATCAAAATGTGTCGAACCATTGCCAGTTAATTCCCACAAACCGGATTCAACAACAAGGCTTTCGACGTTTTTAGCTTGATTTACGCTAAATTGTCCAGTGCCGTTGTAATCGCGAAGATGTAAAGTATCAAAATCATCACCAGCATCGATCATGCTATTAGTAAGCCTCATGCCAGAATAAAGCATCGCTTGATCATTGCCAGCACCCAATAAAACATTACCTTGAATATGGCCATAATGATTGAGAATATCTTGGCTATTACCTTCGCTTAAAATAGCCGTTGTCCCATTTAATGTTTCTATTGTGCCTGTTTCAAAGTTATTAATGACAGCGTTGTTTGCGTCTTTGATATATAAAGACGTTTGTTCGCTGGTGATATGGTCTTCGTTGTCGATAGCAACTGTTTGAATGTCCTCAATTTTCAGGCCAAAGATACTTTCAATAGTGCCAGAATTTATAATGGTTAACTTATCATCAGTATAAAAATTATCTGTATCACTGGCATGAATAGCATAGCTACCATCACTTCTAATCGTGCCAGTATTTGTCAACTGTGTTTTTAAATTATGCTCAAGCACAATGGCTTTGCCTAATTGGCTTTCAATCAGCTTACGATTTTCCATCACGATGAGATCAATGACGTTTATGGAAATGGCATCACCATTTTCACTTCTCATTTTACCATAATTTGTTAGTGTTAAGGTGTCACCTGTGGCATTTAAACCTGCATCTTTAACAAGCAATGCATTGTTAGTGATCGCAGAAATTTCGCCATTTTCATTGTTGGTAATGGTTGTCTTGAAAGGGTTAAACAGGCTCATACCATAGCCGCCAGAATGGATTTCCCCATCATTGGTAACTGCGACTTCATCAATGCCGTATGTTTCAAGGCCAACCCCTGTACCGATCACGCCATTTGTTGTAATTGATCCAGAGTTGATTATCTCGATACTATCATTAGGTTGAGAAACACCAATGGCAGATACAGCTGCTGCTGTGACATCTTCATTATCAATAGTTGTTGTAATGCTGCCTGTGTTGTTGACTAAAATAAATCGAATATTATTAATGTCAACACTATCACTATTGATGCCTGATTTAAGTGAACCATCATTTTTCAGAAAGAAACTATCAGTCAATGTTTTGTCATTAAGATCAGCTACATAAATTGCACTGTTTGCTGAGCTTTCAATGGCCCCGGTATTTTTGACAGCAAAATCGATGTTTTCAAGTGCATAAATGACTTGGTTGTTTGATATCATCAAGCCATGATTCTCAATGGAGCTAGGTTTTTTGCTGTTCTCAATCTTGATTGCATGCTCATAAGCACCAATGTATCCACCGCTATTATTTACAGCTCTCACCATATCCACATTTAGAGTGGAAACACCGATTGTTAGCAAGTCAGTGAAGCCAGTGGCTTGAATAGAACCATCATTAACAAGCTTAAATGTATCATCAGACTTATTAAGCATGTTTTCTACGCTGATGGCAGCAACTATTTTATTGTTGTCATTATTTTTTGCTTTAATATCACCCTTATTATTAATAGTGGTACTTTGAATGCCGAGCAATGAGATAGATTCAGCGCTATCAAGTGCTCTGATTAGGCCGTCTATATCATTATTAATCACGACAGTTGTGTTTTCACTTTCATTATCTTCAATGTAGATAGCTTGTTTCTTAATGCTTTCAACTTCCCCATAATTATTTAAGGTGAAATTCTCAACGTGTTCCACAAAAATGGTTTGAGTAGTCGCAGTTAATTTTCCGTGATTAGTGAGATTAAGCGTGGTGATGCCATCAACAGAAACGACTTTTCCAAAGTCGCCTAGTCCTTCTGCCAACCCATTATTTTCTAAGGTGAAAATATCTTTGTCGACATAGTTTTGATCGAAAATTCGGATGGCGCTGCCACTTGTAGCAGAAATTTTACCGTTTTCTTTGTTTTTAACCGTAATATTTTGACCATCAGTGATAAGAATGGCTCCAGTTGATCCTGAGATATTGCTATGGTTTGTTAATTCAAGAACCCCTATATTATTGGCAGAAAAAGCGACTGAATCTGTACTCGAAATTCCACCATGATTTTCAATAGTAGCTGACGAGACTTGTTTTAAATAAATAGATTCTTTGTATGAGCCAATTGAATCGTTATTGGTGATATCAACAGTAGTCGCACCTTCAATAAAAATGCCAACGTTGTTATCGTTCAGAATAAGGCCGTCATTTTCCAGTGTAAGTGAATCAAGGACAGGACCATTTGCCAGAATAGCATTTTCGGCATTTAAAGAAAAAATTTGGCCTTGATTATTAATAGTGATGTTGCCATTTCCACCTAGATGGATGAGATTGGTAGCGTCAGAGTTAATGAATGCATTGTCTAAAATATTTAACGTTAAGTTGTTGATACTGCTTTCAAAGACGCTATTTTTCCCATAGCAATTGATGATGGTTTCATTATTATTATCAATTGCGCACTCTGCGCTGACATAACTTGCTGATAATCCTAACAACCATGTGGAAATAGCGCTTGATAATAAATGGTTTCTTTTCATTTGTTTTTCCTCAAATTGTTTGAATCTAATGAAATATCTTTAAAAGAATTTATATTTCATGGCTTTCATTGATGCTCGGAGTGTATATTTGCATAATGCTACCAAAATAAAATAGACTTCAGACAAATGGTCATGTTTTGGTGATGAGTGGTCTGGTGATATGATGATTTTGTACTATTTTTGTTAGGCAGTGATTAATGTCAGCTGATTATCAAGTGACGTCGATTATGCTAAGCTGAGCCTATACATTGAACTAGGATGGTTTATGACAATTGAAATTTTTCTAATTGGACCGATGGGATCTGGTAAATCAACCATTGGCAAAGTGCTTGCAAAGCAGCTTGGACTTGAATATATCGACTCAGATCGTGAAATTGAACACAGAACTGGTGCAAATATTCCTTGGATTTTTGATGTTGAAGGAGAAGCTGGTTTTAGGCAGCGTGAAGCGTTGGTGATTGATGAGCTGACTCAAAAACCAAATATCGTGTTAGCAACAGGTGGTGGCTCAATTTTGAGGGAAGATAATCGGACAAGGTTGAAATCTCGAGGCTACGCAGTTTATTTGCAAACATCAATTAATCAACAGTTTGAGCGAACACTTAAAGATCGCAATCGACCGTTGTTACAGACTGAAAATCCGCGTGAGACATTAGAGAAGCTCATGTTGGAACGTGAGCCGCTTTATTTAGAAACAGCAGAAATTGTAGTGAAAACCGATAGGTATAGACCAAACACGGTTGTACAGGAAATTATTGACCGATTAGGGTTAGCAAAAGATTAATAACCGTTTCATAGAGAACTTAAGGAATCGCATGGAAAAAATAATTGTTGATTTGGCTGAACGTAGTTATCCAATTTACATAGGAAGCAATCTGCTTTCACAGCATGCATTGATTGCAGAATTGATTCGCGGTAAACAAGTTGTTGTTGTCACAAATGAGACAGTTGCACCACTATATTTAAATAAACTTCTTGCAAGCTTATCAGATTTTTCAGTGATTTCTGTGATTCTATCAGATGGTGAGCAGTTCAAAACAGTTGCATCCATCGAAGTCATTTTTGATGAATTACTTAAGACAAAACAGCATCGAGATACCACGCTTGTCGCGCTGGGTGGCGGTGTGATTGGAGATATGACAGGATTTGCTGCTGCATGCTATCAGCGTGGTGTGGATTTTATACAAGTGCCGACAACATTGCTTGCGCAG
>JAUIKI010000166.1 GCA_030430875.1 Gammaproteobacteria bacterium
AATATCCACTGATTCATCACGAGCCACCTCTTCCAGAGATTTTTTCCCAGCAAGCACACGAGTCTGACATCCCGCTTTAGCTAAATCGCTTTCCAGCTTTATCGCACGATCTGCCGTTACAATTACCGCATACTCAGGATGGTACTTGAGACACAAATTAAATATCGTTTCGATATCATTTTTTGCAGAAATTGCAAACAATTTGAATTGATCAAGATGCTCATCTAAAACAGCTAAAGTACTTTGACCAACTGATCCAGATGCTCCTAAAATTGTGACATTTTTTTTAGTCATTTATATACCCACTGAAATGGATCAAATGCAAACCATTGTTCAAAGATAAGCAAAATAAGGGTATATACTGGTATTGCACACAACTGACTATCCATTCTATCAAGCAAACCACCATGTCCAGGTAACAATTGGCTACTATCTTTAATTCCACGGAGTCGTTTATACATACTTTCCACCAAATCACCCAGAACGGCAGCCAATGCAGTTAATGAAAACAACCCAAAAATCAACATGGCTTTAAAAGCAGTCATCTCATCAAGTAAGTAGATATTTAGCATAGCTAAACAAGTAACTGCAAATAGTCCTCCCCAAAAACCTTCCCAAGATTTCGCTGGGCTAACATTTGGAGCCAACTTTCGCCGACCAATTTTTTTTCCTACAAAATAAGCACCAATATCAGCAAACCCCACAATAAATATCACAGAAATGAAAGTAACAAAACCACGATTACGAAGCTCGGAAACACTAACCCAAAACGATAATAACAAAAAGATACCCACAAAAAGAATCAGTGCTCTTGAAGAGAGGTGTTGTGAATAAAGAGGAAAACGTATAACCCAAAACAAATGAATTAGCCAAATTACAATACCAATACTAAAAAGTAAAAACATTGGTGTAAATATCAAATGGAATTGCCCTTCTGCAATATCTACATTATCAGAGCATGCAATCAGCCATACAACAATAGCGCTCAATACCAGCAATGAATAAATTAAACGCTCATATTTCAACTTCAATGCTGCTAAATTAGCCCACTCCCACGCTGCAATAACAGCTGTAATGGCAATGAGCAATGAAAAATATAAACTAGGCATAAGGAAAAGGCATGCCCCAAATCCAATGGTCAAAATTAACGCTGTAATAATTCGTTGTTTGAGCATTAGTCTGCCTTTATGATTTGCTCTTCAGTTTGTCCAAAACGACGTTGACGATTTGCATATGACTCAAATGCGGCAACTAAATCTTTTTCATTAAGTGAGGGCCAAAGAACAGGGGTGAAATAAAGCTCAGCATATGCAAGCTGCCACATTAGAAAATTACTCAATCGCAGCTCACCACCTGTTCTTATACAAAGATCTGGTGAGGGATAGTCACTCAGACATAATTTACTTTCAATACTTTCTTGAGTGATATTCTCTGGCGCTAACTCTCCTGCCTTTACTTGGCGTGCGATCTGCTTTGTAGCCTCAGTAATATCCCACTGCCCCCCATAATTTACTGCTACTGCCAATGTCATCCCGGTATTATTTGCAGTGAGCTGCTCAGATTGATCCATTTTTAAACGTAAATCTGAATCAAACTTTGTCCGATCGCCAATCACTAATACTTTAATATTATTTTCATGAAGTTTTTTAACTTCTTTCTGCAAAACTCTTCTCATTAATCGCATCAAAAGAGCAACTTCTTCAGGAGGTCTACGCCAGTTTTCGCTACTAAAAGCAAATAACGTTAAAATTTCAACACTATGCTTCGCACAAAACTCTGCCATCATTCGTACTGTTTTCACTCCAGCACGATGCCCAGCACCTGTAGGAAGATACTTAGATCTCGCCCAACGATTATTGCCATCCATAATCACCGCAACATGTCGGGGGACATTAAGAGAAGAATCTTTTTTTGCGGAATCAAATATCATGCGGGTAAAAAATTTTTCGTACTCTCACGCAACAAACCATTACGTCAAATACGTCTGAACTAGATTTCCATCAAATCTTTTTCTTTTTGAACAAGCATCTGATCAATAACGGCGATATATTTATCTGTTAATTTTTGAATATCATCATGCATACGCCGCTCATCATCTTCCGTGATTTCTTTTGCATTCAGTGCTATCTTAATATCACTATTTGCATCACGACGAATATTACGCACTGACACGCGAATTGTTTCAGTTTCGCCCCTAGCTTTACGAATAAAATTTTTACGAGTTTCTTCAGTCAATGCAGGCATTGGCACTCGGATGACTTGACCTGCTGAAACAGGATTCAACCCTAGGTCAGCATTTAGTATTGCTTTTTCAATGTCACCTACCAAATGCTTCTCCCATGGAGTCAACGACAATGTCCGAGCATCTTCCACTGTCACACTGGCAACCTGACTAATCGGCACTTCATTGCCGTAATACATAACACGCACACCATCTAAAATACTCACACTCGCACGACCGGTACGAATCCTATTGAAAGCATGCTCTAAGCTCTCAATAGCTTTTTGCATTTTTGTTTCAGCTTGCTGTTTTATTTGATTTGACACAATCGCACCCTCAAGAAATCAATGTTCCCTCGCCTCCATTGAGCACGAGATTGACCAAACGGTTTGGTTTATTCATATTAAACACAATCACCGGCAAATGATAATCTCGACTTAAACAAATCGCCGTTAGATCCATCACAGCTAGTTTTTTTTCTAACACGTCATCATAGCTTAATTTTCCAAACAACGTAGCATCAGGATTTTTAACTGGATCTTCACTATAGACACCATCAACCTTAGTTGCTTTCAATACGACATTTGCATCAATCTCAATGGCACGTAAACAGGCTGCAGAATCCGTTGTAAAGAAGGGGTTTCCTGTTCCAGCTGAAAAAATCACAACATCACCATCATTCAAATGCCTAATAGCATGACGTCGATCATAGTGCTCAACAATACCACTCATTGGAATTGCAGACATAATTCGACTAGGCACATTCGCACGCTCTAGCGCATCGCGCATCGCGAGACTATTCATCACAGTCGCAAGCATTCCCATATGGTCACCAGTGACTCTATCCAGACCAGCAGCATTTAATGCTGCTCCCCGGAATAAATTACCACCACCTATGACCAAGCCTACTTGAACTTTTTTATCAACTAACTCTTTAATTTCAAGCGCCATGCGGTCAAGGACTTTTGGGTCAATACCAAAGCTTTCTTGGCCCATTAAAGCTTCACCACTAAGCTTGAGTAATATGCGATTGAATAGTGCCATATGGATAATTAAATGTTATAGGCTAATTGGATGATTGAGCTTGAGCCATTACTTCAGCAGCAAAATCAACGGTTTCTTTTTCAATGCCTTCGCCTACTTCAAAGCGAGTAAAACTATTCATTGATGCATTAGCTTGTTTCAGCAAATCACCAACACTAATATCAGGATTGATCACATAAGCCTGATTCATCAAACTCACTTCTTTCAAAAATTTACCGATTCTGCCTGCAACCATTTTTTCAACCACATCAGCGGGTTTTCCTGAATCATTAGCCTGCGCCATGAAAATATCACGCTCTTTGGCAACAATTGCTTCAGGCACTTGCTCAGCATTCATAACCATGGGATTAAACGCTGCAATATGCATCGCAAGATTTTTTCCAAGTTCAGCATCGCCTCCGTTAATATCAACAATAACAGCAATGCGATTATTATTATGGACATAGCTAGAAAGTGTAGATTCAGCCTTTGCTTCCAGAGCTTCAATACGTCGCACAGATACATTTTCACCAATTTTTTGAATCAAGGCTTGTCTTTTAGCTTCTAACTCTGAATTCATTAGGTCAGTAATGTTCGTAACTGAACTTTCAAAAGCAACTTGTAATATTTCTTGCGTAAAACTCAAGAAATTCTCATCCCGCGCAACAAAGTCAGTCTCACAGTTTATTTCTAAAATAATCGCTTTACTCCTATCTTCAGCAAGTTTAACGCATACCAAACCTTCGGCAGCAATCCTGCCTGACTTTTTGGCTGCTTTTGCTTGCCCAGACTTACGTAGTGCATCAATTGCTTTTTCAATATCTCCATCATTTTCCACTAATGACTTTTTGCACTCCATCATGCCAAGGCCAGTTCTTTCTCTTAATTCTTTTACTTGCGCTGCAGTGA
>JAUIKI010000167.1 GCA_030430875.1 Gammaproteobacteria bacterium
AGGATTTGGCTCATCACCTGTGGGAGACAGACTGATCTCTCGCATTGGCACTTGAATATCAGGCTTACTCCCTTCAATGTATACTTTTTTAGCATTTGGAAAAGACCCTGTTACGTCCATGGATTTATTCGCCTCACTCATGCAAAATACCTCATTAATTTTTTAAATTTTCACCAAGCACCATATCAAATTTATCGATTATTCGCTATGTAATCCGCTATTTTTCAACATATCTTGAATCAAAATATATACCCGATCCACTGCACCACGATTTTCGCCTGCAACTTGCTTAGCTTTTTCTCCCATTTCAACACGCAATGTCGAATCAGCTAATAATTGCGACATTGTCTCAAAAAGAGCCTCAGCATTTTCAACCACCTGCATAGCATCTGCTTTTATCAACTGTTCAGAAACATTCGCAAAATTGAATAAATGTGGTCCAGTTATAATAGGTTTACCCAAGCTTGCTGGCTCTATCACATTGTGGCCACCCGTTGGCACAAAGCTACCACCAACAAAGGTGATATCTGATAACGCATAAAAAATCAGTAGCTCACCTAAGGTATCACCTAAAAAAATAGCGGTGGATGATTCAAGATTCTGTTGGTGACTACGTCGAACAGTAATAAATTTTTCTGAGCACAAATCGAACACAGATTGAAATCGCTCCGGATGTCTTGGTACTAAAACTAATAGTAAATCTGGGAACTTCATTCGAAGCTTTTCAAATACAGTCAACATTATTTCATCTTCACCATCATGCGTGCTTGCTGCCAGCCAAATAGGACGCTGACCTATTTCATCTCTGAGTTTTTTTGCTGCATCAATCACTTCTGATGGAATGGTTAAATCATATTTAATATTGCCTAGCACGGATAGTTTTTCGTTAGCAAATCCCAGCGCAAAAAAACGCTCGGCATCTTGAATTGTTTGCGCAGAAATATGATCCACGTTGGAAAAAATTTTCTGTGTCATTATATTAACTCGAGCATATCCTGCAGCAGATTTAGCAGATAAACGTGCATTAACTAATAAAATGGGCGTATTTTTATGGTGGGTATAATGTAATAAGTTTGGCCATAACTCTGTTTCAACAATGATTAATATATTTGGTTTACACCATCGTAAAAATCGTTTGATAGCACCGGGAAAATCATAAGGCAAATAGACATGTTGCACTTGATCACCAAATGTCTTGCCAACTTGGTCTGATCCTGTTGGGGTCATTGTGGTAATTAAAATTGACGAAGACTCATGAGATATTAATTTTTTTATGACGGGGGTGATTGCAATGACCTCGCCCAATGAAACTGCATGAATCCAAATGATCTTCTGATCTATTTTAGTTGAATAAAACCCTAAGCGCTCATACCAACGTTTTCGATAGCTGGGCGCAAGACGACTTCGCAACATAAGTTTTACAAAAACGAATGGTAATAATAAATACCAAATGAATGAGTAAATAAATCGCAACATGTTAAAACGTTAAATATTTTTTCAAAAAATCAGGGAAACTATCTGTATCACTTGTTTCTATTTTTTGCTGATTTTCAATGGATTTTCTAGCTAGCTGTCGAAACTTTTCATTATCTTCAACAGCAAGGGGATTATTTAAAAACTCTGTTTGAGCAGCTGTGGATTTCTCCAACCCATACTCCAAGAATGTTTGATTCTTTTCAACAAGCTCAGCCAGTTGTCTTCCAGAAGGAGTTAACTCAGAATGCTTAACTTTCTCTGTTTGTTTTCTTAACGCAGCTTGATAAGCGCTGCCTCCATGAGCATTATCAAAAAGCTCAGCAATCGCACTGAGTTCTTCAAGCAATTCGTTTGCCCAGGAAGTTAATCTCACTTTCTGGGTATTCCTATATAAATTTACCGCTGGATTTCTGCCTTGGATTAATGTTTCTGTAAGATTTTTCGTAATTTCTTCGCACTCAGAACCAACAATTTCTTGACTTGGTTTTAGCAAACAATACAATAAAAAAATATCCATAAATTTAATCTGCTCAGCATCAATTCCAAGTGATAAATCAGGGTTTAAATCCAGGCAGCGTACTTCAATGTATTCAACACCATCTCGCTTTAATGCGGTAAGAGGACGCTCGCCTGATTGCATATTTCGTTTTGGACGAACACTGCCATAGTATTCATTTTCAATTTGAAGAATATTTGTATTAAGCTGCAGGTAATGTCCATCTTTTTGAACACCCATTGCTTCATAAGCTGGGTAAGGTGTCTGGACGGCATGTTGGATAGTGTTAGTATAGTCACTCAGTGAATTGTAGCAAATTGCCAAAACTGATTGTGCGTCATTGTGATAGCCTAAATCACTCATACGCAATGAAGTAGCATATTTTGCAACATAAGTTTCGTGATTAAGTTTTTTGAGATAATCTGGTTTTTTTTGTACAAATGATGCATCAACTGCAGGTGTGGCACCAAACAAATACATTAGCAACCAAACATATCGTCTAAAATTTCGAATTAATGCAAAGTAGTTTGCTGATTGGAAGTCTTTTTTAGTTTGCTTATTTTTTTGAAAATCCTGAAACACAGGCCAAAATTCATCAGGAAGTGAAAAATTATAGTGGATACCTGCAATTGTTTGCATGGTTTTACCATAACGATGCGCCAAACCTTGTCGATAAACATGTTTTAACTGGCCAATATTTGAACTTCCATACGCTGCAATTGGAATTTGGTCGTCGCCTTCCAACCGACACGGCATACTCGCTGTCCATAATAATTCATTGACTAAATTAGCATATGAAAATTTATGGATGGCTGCGAGTTCACCAAGAACAACATCAATTTCATTAAACGTTGGCGTGATGAATTCGAGCAAACTTTCAGAAAAATCTGTGGTGATTTTAGGGTGAGTTAAGGTTGATCCCAATGCAATGGGATGCTGATTTTGCGACAAAAAACCCGAAACTGTAATGCGTAAGCTTTCCTTTTCGATACCTCGACGAATTTGTTTCAGGAGTGACTGAACAATAGGTCTGTTGGCAAAATCAAGTGACTGTCTAAATTGATCCAATGAGATCTCTCAAATCCGTGAAAACTGGATAAGATTATGCGCTATGTAACTGGAAAAATAAACCAGCAAGTACTGCTTATTGCAGCCAGCAATAATTTTGGCTACAAATAGCAAGTATTGTTGGCTTACGATTTTTTTGCCAGCTCTTCTTCACGCAATGAACGACGCAAAATTTTACCCACATTGGTCTTGGGAAGATCTTCACGAAATTCGAATAGCTTTGGCACTTTATAGCCAGTTAGTCGCTCTCGACAAAATGCAATCAAACGCTCAGCAGACAAACTTGGATCTTTTGCCACCACAAACACTTTAATTGTCTCACCAGACTTATCATCAGGGATACCAATAGCTGCTGATTCAATGACTTCTGGATGACTTGTTACGACTTCCTCAATCTCATTTGGATAAACATTAAAGCCTGATACAATAATTAAATCTTTTTTGCGATCAACAATTCGAATAAAACCATCATCTTGAATCACAGCAACATCACCAGTTTTTAGCCAACCATCGCTGGTAAATGTTTTTGCAGTCTCATCAGGACGTTGCCAATAGCCCTTCATCACCTGCGGACCTTTTACACAAAGCTCACCAGACTCACCAATGGGTAAATCATGACCTTCATCGTCAATCGTTTTAACTTGTGTTCCTATCATTGCTTTACCGATTGTTCCCAATTGAATTGAATCAGGTGGATTAATCGATACAACAGGAGAGGCTTCAGTGAGCCCATAACCTTCAATGACTTTACTGCCAGTCACTTTTTGCCACTCCTCTGCAGCAAATTTTGTTAATGCCATCCCACCTGATACGGTGAGTTTAAATCCAGAAAAATCAAATTTGCGAAATTCTTCATTATTACACAGAGCGACAAATAGCGTATTCAACCCCAGCATACCTGAAAATTTCGCACCGGATAATTCTTTCACGAAGCCTGGAATGTCACGCGGATTAGTGATCAATAAATTATGATTACCTGTGACCATCATTCCCATGCAATTTACCGTGAAAGAATAGATATGATATAACGGTAATGGTGCAACAATTGTTTCGCCCGCAGGATCAGTAAACACATTTTCTATCACAAACTTCATTTGCAACATATTTGAGAC
>JAUIKI010000168.1 GCA_030430875.1 Gammaproteobacteria bacterium
TGAATAATAAAGAATTATTCGGCGCCATTGCCATTGTGCTGACTTTTTTTGCCTATTACCCGTATGTTCGTGCAATTCTTGTTGGTCGCGTAAAGCCGCATGTTTTTTCTTGGATTATCTGGGGGTTTACCACCTTAAGCGTTTTCTTTGCACAATTGCAAGACGCAGCTGGTGTTGGTGCTTGGCCAATTGGTCTTTCTGGGGTAGTAACCATTGGTATTGCCATTTTAGCCTATTCAAAAAAAACAGATACCTCTGTCACTAAAACAGATTGGCTTTTTTTTATGGCCGCGTTAAGTGCACTACCTTTTTGGTACTTAACCTCTGATCCATTATGGGCGGTTATTATTTTAACAACTGTTGATCTTTTTGGTTTTTTCCCCACCTTTCGAAAAGCTTATCATTTGCCACATGAAGAGCATGTCCCTTTCTTTTTAATTTTCATGATACGAACCATCATTGCCATCGCAGCGTTAGAAAATTACTCACTCACAACGGTATTATTTCCAGCAGTTATTTCGGCAAGCTGTCTGCTATTAACCATTGTTGTGGTTTATCGGCGGCGTGTGCTAACAGTGTGAAGCATGCTAATTTTTGCTACCCAAAATTGGATCACCGGAATCACGTTCGGCAATTGCTTGCTTGAAACCAGCGTCTTCAGCACGTTGCTTAAACCACACACCTTCAGGGCTATGTCGAGTGATACCATCAAAAAGTGTTGCAATGGTTTGAGTGTTGGCAAGCCCCATATTCTCATAAGCTTGATTAATCATTAACTTCATCATCATCAATTGATTTTTTGGCACCCCTTGAATGCGCTCAACTAGTTGATGAACCGTTTCATCCAATTGATCCAGAGGCGTTGCTTGGTAAATCAGTCCTATTTTTTCAGCCTCTTTGCCAGAAATTAGATCACCCGTAAACAGCATACGTTTAGCTTTTTCTGCGCCTAAACGGTAAACCCACATGGCGGTGGTTGGACAACCCCAAACACGAGATGGAGGATAGCCAATACGTGCCGATTCATTCATGATGATAATATCACTGCATAGTGCAATATCACTGCCACCGGCAACTGCGTCTCCGTGCACACGAGCTATCACAGGTTTATTACACCGCCAAATGGACATAAAGTTTTGAGTGCATTGATGCATGAATCGATAATCAAGCATTGGATCCCATGGCATGTCCTGGATGCCGGGGTTGGTGCCTGGCTTTTCAGCAAAAGCTTTCAAGTCATAGCCTCCACAAAATCCACGACCAGCACCTGTTAAAATAATGACATGAACAGAATTATCTTCATTAGCGTGATGAAAAGCGTTTGCAATATCTTCCGGCATCGATTCATTAATTGCGTTAAATTGCTCTGGTCGATTGAGTGTGATTGTAGCTACGCGTTGCTTCGCTTCATATAAAACGGTTCCAAATTGTTTCATGTATTTTCCTTTATATGTTGAGTGAGTTGCTTTTTTTCGGCATCAAATGGTTTAGAAGTTGAGATTTTATTTCAGCAGGAATTTCTTCTGTCAAATTTTTTTGATAATTAAAATAGACTAAAACGGTTTTTGCATTGGCAACGGGCTTTTGACTTTGAAATGCTTCTTGAAGAACCGTTAAGGATTTGTTGCCAATGTTAGCAACAGATGTTTGGATCAAAATCTCATTTTCATATGAGATTTGCTGGAGAATATCAATTTCATATTTTTTTAAAATTAAGTTCCAAGTTTTTAAACTTAACGTTGGGTTAAATAGTTTGAATAGCTCTTTTCTTGCTTCTTCAAACCAAGCGGGTAGACAGGTATTACTAATGTGTCCAAGCCCATCGGTCTCAGAAAATCGTGGCAATAGTGAGAATGCAAACATTTAATATCCTCCCCCTAATTTAAAACCAAAACATGCATTATTTTAACATAAAAACCAGAGAATTCGCTAAGCTGTGTTAACTAGTCAATCATTGTTATGATTTTTCAATAGTATGTGTTAATCGTTCAGTAAACGAATGTATTTCGACTTTAATTCCTTCAGCATCAGAAAACTTATGCTCATGGTGTGAATCTATAGATCTATCTGCCATTTCCCTTCGTTATAAACAAGATTAACCTTTTCTCCATCCATCTTATCTCTATGATTATTATAAATTTCATCCATGTTAGGATAATTTCCTATTAAAAGAATGGACAAATTCAATGCGCACTGAGTTTTGGTTGTTTTTTTGAAATCAATATACAGTCCTTTTGGTGTCAAGCTCACTAATTGCTTTGCTATGGAAATGGGAATTTCAGAAAATTTTTCTGTCGTCACAAGGCTTAATTTCTTCAGTAAAATTCTTTTTAGCATCGGAGCATAATCAGTTATCTTTTTTATATAAAGACAATTAAAAAATCCATCGTCATGTGACCAATAAGCATAGTTATTTTCTAAAGCAGGAATGAAGGGTTGTTTGAGTTTTTCGCCGCAATGATTAAAATAAAGTAACTCAGCAATATGTATTTTTTTCAGTTGATTCAGCGTGCTTTTCTTCTTGAAATCAACCCAGCAAAAATTGCCGTAACCATAAATGTCATCGGCGATTAATTTAGGCAACGTTTTTTTATTCACAATATCCCATTTTAGTTTTTCATGGTAATCGCCTTCGGTAAAATCACTTTGAAGCAAGAGAATTTTTCTGGGTGGTTTGACAGCGCTTGTCATAAACTCATAGAAAGAAACCCCATAAGAGCGAAAACATTTGTTGGTAAGGTCACCTTCAATGAATAGTATATCTCTAAAATGTTGGCCTGCTTTTTTCATGTGATTGAATTGAGTGTTGTACTATTGAGATAGATTTATTGTGAAGCGGAGAAGCAACAGAGTGTCACAAGCTTTAGTTGTTTTAGAGCAAAGGCCTCATTCTATATATTTTATCATTGTGTGACATCCCATGATTGGACATCATTTTAACATAAAAAAGGCGGCCGAAGCCGCCAAGTCTTTTGGAGTTTTTTCTATACGATTACATTTTGAGTCAATTGGTCATCGAGGCTGATTGAAGCCATTTGACCGCCAAGTTCAAAGTCATAAGTAGTAAAGCCATCAACTGAATTGTTGTTGATGTTACTCGCTCCAGAGAGATCAAGGTTGACTGTGTCGTTGCTATCACCCAAAACAGTAAGTAGGTTATCACTGTCAGTGTGTTCAAGCACATCCGCGGCATCTAAAGTAAGGGTGTTACTACCACGATCACTTAAGATGGGATCATCACTGTTGTCAATCCAGTCACCAGTTCCTTGCAAGTTAATCACTTCAATGTTGCTAACTTGACTGTCGGATAGTGCAGTTAGGTCCAGAGTGAGAGGTGAAACACCACCTTCATTGTGAACCAGTAAGACATCATCACCTGCATCCCCGTGAATTTCATCACCGGTATACCAGAATAAGAGGTCATTGCCATCGCCACCATTTAAGATGTCGTTGCCAGTGCCGCCATTGAGCACATCAGATTCTGCACTGCCATTGAGAGTGTCGTTGCCATCGTCACCAAACAAGTAGTCGACCTCACTGCTTATGTTAGCTGTCAATGTGTTGTTTGCATTACTGCCATCATCCGATTCAGTAGGGCCTTGGAGCAACATGCCATCATCGGGTGAGATGACTGCAGTGATAGCATGATCACTTCCTCCTGATCCGTCACCAATTTTGAAATTACCTTGATCGACCA
Source organism: Gammaproteobacteria bacterium (assembly GCA_030430875.1). Taxonomy (GTDB): domain Bacteria; phylum Pseudomonadota; class Gammaproteobacteria; order Pseudomonadales; family JAUIKI01; genus JAUIKI01. Next base: position 3,698 of record JAUIKI010000168.1, read on the forward strand.
CGACCACACCTTCGACTGTGAGATCAGTGATAATCACGTTAGGGCCAGCCACCCATTCAAACGTCACAATGTAATCTTGTGTTGGATCAATGATGAATTCAGCGTCGAAGACAAAGTTACCTTGTTGGCCTTGTTGATCAGTTTGAACCAAAGAGGTCACTGTATGAGTTGGGTCATTAATATCTGTGAAGGTGACCAAAACCAATTGATTACTTGAATTAGTGTTCGTGATCAATTCAATTTCTAGGGCGCGCTCTGGTGGAATGTCAGTGACATTGATAATCAAGTTTGCTGTTGAGAGACTGCCATCCGAGTCAATAATAGTGTAGGGAATGATTTCGACAAAATCTTGGTCCACCAAGGCTGGTGTGTCATAACCATAATCACCGGTTAAGAAGTTGAAGGTCAGGTCACCGCCACTTGCAAGGTCAAGGCTGATGATT